>DAOTUA010000088.1:0-16982 GCA_034437355.1 Anaerolineae bacterium
GGATGTCAAGCCCTGGTAAGGTTCTTCGCGTATCTTCGAATTAAACCACACGCTCCGCTGCTTGTGCGGGCCCCCGTCAATTCCTTTGAGTTTTAGCCTTGCGACCGTACTCCTCAGGCGGCACACTTAGTGCGTTAGCTTCGACACTCGCAACCGTTTCCGGTCACAAACATCTAGTGTGCATCGTTTACGGCATGGACTACCGGGGTCTCTAATCCCGTTCGCTACCCATGCTTTCGCGTCTCAGCGTCAGTGATGGCCCAGCATGCCGCCTTCGCCACTGGTGTTCCTCCGGATATCTGCGCATTTCACCACTACACCCGGAATTCCACATGCCTCTGCCATCCTCTAGCGATGCGGTTTCGAATGACCTCTCCCGGTTTAGCCTGGGAGCTTTCACATCCGACCTGCATTGCCGCCTACACGCGCTTTACGCCCAGTAACTCCGGATAACGCTCGCCTCCTACGTTTTACCGCGGCTGCTGGCACGTAGTTAGCCGAGACTTATTCCTATGCTACCGTCCTATTTCTCGTCACATAGAAAAGGGCTTTACGACCCGAAGACCTTCTTCACCCACGCGGCGTCGCTGCGTCAGGCTTTCGCCCATTGCGCAATATTCCTCACTGCTGCCTCCCGTAGGAGTCTGGCCCGTGTCTCAGTGCCAGTGTGGGGGGTCACCCTCTCAGGTCCCCTATCCGTCGTTGCCTTGGTGAGCCATTACCTCACCAACGAGCTGATGGACCGCAGCCTCATCCCAGAGCGCCAGAGCCTTTTCTCCCGCGCGTCTACAGCGTGGGGGCTTATCGGGTATTAGCCCACGTTTCCGTGAGTTATTCCCGTCTCCAGGGCAGATGAGCTACGTGTTACGCACCCGTTCGCCACTCTCCACCACCCGAAGGTGGTTTCCCGTTCGACTTGCATGTGTTAAGCACGCCGCCAGCGTTCATCCTGAGCCAGGATCAAACTCTCCGTAAGTGGAGTGTTGATGCTCCTGTCTTGCTATTGTCTGCACTAGGTGCAGATTGATGTCGCTTTGCTTTGCTTTGCTTTGTTACTGAATTGATGGTAGGTTTGTTGAAGCTATGTCTGTCAACAGTATTCTGTTGTTAAGCTGCCGCTTACGGGCTACTGTTGCCAGTAGCGAAGCAGAAGGTTAGCACCGCATGTCTCTGCCGTCAACACCCAAAAAGGGGGTTGGTGGGGAAGTGGGGTGTTTCGCCTGTGAATCTGCCGTAGCTGTGTTGGGAAGGTCTCCCATCAGCGTGGACGTATCCTATCATGGTTGGTTTTTGGTTGTCAAGAGCATTTTTAGAAAGCGTAGAAGAATGTGGTCCGGCAAGGGGTGGGTTACCGGGAGGTAGGTAGTATGGGGTTGTAGGATGGGGACAATTTTTGGGGTGTCGCCCGCATCGACCATCAATATATCACAACTTATCCCATATCGGAATCAAGCTGAGATTAAGAAACGAACAACGTTTGAGCTTTGTCTTATATTTAATGAGAACGTGTTAGAGGTCACTGCGCCCTTGTAACGCCCGCATCAGCGTAACAGAATCGACATATTCTATGTCGCCGCCGGTAGGTAAGCCACGCGCTAACCCCGTCACCCGAATGGCCGGATCTTTTAATTCGCCCTGAATGTAACGAGCCGTCATATCGCCTTCCATACCAGGGTTTGTGGCGATGATCACTTCGCTGATATTCCTATCTTTCACACGGTTAAGCAACTCGGCTATCCGAATATCGGATGCGGAAACACCATTCACCGGCGAGAGGACCCCGTGCAAAACATGGTATACCCCCTGATAAGCGCCAGTGCGTTCCATTGCGAGTACGTCAAGCGGTTCTTCTACGACCATCACTAGCGACGAATCACGATGAATGTCTGCGCAAATTGGGCACGGATCATCAACTGTGATGTTGCCGCACACGCCACAATAGGTTGTATTTTCTTTGAGGTCGCGCAGCGCATCCACCAAAGCATCGATCACCTCATCCTGTGACCGGAGCAGAAAATATACCAACCGAGAGGCGGACTTCGGCCCGACCCCCGGTAAGCGCGAGAAAGCCTGGATGAGCCGCGTAACCGGTTCTGGAACGGCTTTGCTCATCTAACCCCCAAGCATCCCGCCTAAGCCGGGCACATCGCCAAGCCCACCGGTGACTTCTTCGAGACGCTCGGCGGCCATCGCCTGGCTTTCTTCGACAGCCTGGTTCATCCCCAATTTGAGTAGGTCCTCTAAGTCTTGTACCCACTCGTCACTGTCAGTATCCAACAGGTCCGGGTTTAGCTTCACAGACTCGACGCGCTGATGCCCGGTGATCACTACCGTAATCGCCCCTCCACCAACCGATACCTCAACGGTTTCAGTCTCTAGCTCTTCGCGCACGCGGTCCATATCCTGCTGCATTTTCTGAATTTTGCCCATCATCCCACCAATGCCACCGGGCATACCACCGCCACCTTTACGCTTTGCCATCGTTTTCGCTCCTCTGTGTTTGTGATTTGTCGTCATCTTTGTCTACTGGGTGAATTTTTGCGCCAAGTTCTAATCCCGCCGCAATAACCGGATCATCAATGTTGAGCCCGTCACGATCATTGGAAGGGTTGGTGCCAAGCACCACCTTCACTTTAAGCTGCTGCCCATGCAGACGTTGCAACACATAGTTTAACAGACTTCGATGCTCCGAGGTATTGACCTTTTCCAAAAATACCGGTGTTTTGGCCCCCAGGGTTACAACCGCACCGTTCACTCGCAGCGGTTCGACATGATCTAATAGGGCCGATAGAATCGGGCTGCGCGACTTGACCGCGCTAGCTACTTCTTTCCACTTACCGCGAATATCCGATAATGGCACAAGCGGCGGTTCGTTAGGGGGGGGCGCTACTTCTGCTTCATCTTGTGCCGATGACGCCTCTGACGGGTTGCCACTGTTAGCGGTTGGCGATGTTGCGGGCAAAGTTGCTAACTTGGCCGATAGCACCCGGTCGATCTCCGCCTCCAGGTTTAGGTTGCCAGATACCGCAAGATCGGGCACCGCCCCCTCATGCGATTGCGTACTCTCGATTAGCGCCAGTTCTAGCGTGAGCTGCGGCTGCCAGCCGCTACGTTGGTCGTTAACCGCTTCGTTAAAGGCGCGGATGGCTTTTAACAACCCGCCCCGGCTGACCTGTTGCGCCTGTCGCTGGTAGACCTGCCGCATCTCGTCGGCGGCTTCGATCAGATCGGCGCTGGCAGTCTGCGCCAAAAGCACATTTCGCAAATATTCTACCAACTGCTGCCCCAACTGATGCGGATCACTGCCCGAATCAACCGCATCGTTGATGAGATGCAACCCCGTAACGGCATCCCCATTTAAGATGGCATCCGCTAATTGGCCCACAGCTTCGTTATTGGCGGTGCCGAGTATCTTCTGAGCCAACCCCAGCGTGATATGCTCGTCGGGATCGGAAACGATCTGATCTAACAGGCTGATGCTATCGCGGACGCTACCTGTCCCGTACCGGGCGATTAGCTCGAGCGCGTCCCGATCGATATGCAACCCTTCCGCCTCCGCGATCATCATCAACCGATCCGCTACCTCGCGCAGGGCTACCCGCCGGAACTCGAATTGCAGGCAACGGCTTTTGATCGTGTCTGGCACCTTATCAATTTCGGTCGTCGCCAGCACAAAGATCGCGTGATCGGGCGGTTCTTCTAACGTTTTCAGAAGCGCATCGAAAGCACTGCCGGAAAAACGATGCACTTCGTCAATAATATAAACTTTATACTGACCCTCGGCCGGCATAAACTGGATCTTATCGCGCAGATCACGCACATCATCTACCCCGGTATGGCTAGCCGCATCGATCTCGATCAGGTCCATATCGCGACTGCCCAGCGCATGGGCCAAGAGCCGTGCCGTACTCGTTTTGCCGGTCCCACGCGGGCCACTGAACAAGTATGCGTGCCGGATGCGGTTCATCTGGATAGAGTTTTGTAGTGTGCGGGTAATATGTTCTTGCCCGATCACATCATCGAAGTTTTGGGGACGCCATTTCAAATAAAGTGCTTGTTTAGACAAAGATCGCTTTCTCCGTGAACTGATTGCCCCACTATTGTAGTTTAGCCTGTGTGTTCCAACACGGGCAAATCTATTGTTACCACCAAAAGCGTGCTATACTCTATGTGAGTTGATAACATACAGGAGTAGCCCTATGGGTAGTTTTGGTGTTGGTGAGTTAATTATTGTCCTTCTGATTGTGCTGGTCTTGTTTGGGGCCGGGCGTATTTCCGGGATTGGTGCGGAACTTGGCTCCGCAATTCGCAACTTCCGTGAGGGATTATCCGATGGCCAAGAGGAAAAAGAGGCCGCCAAAGAGGACAAGAACTAGCCTCTGTCAAGTTCACGGCAGGGGGCGCTTGATCATGCTCCCCGCCGCTACATAGCCCGCTAACCCGGTTCAGGATAGCCGCGTCAATTCTCGATCTATATCGAGCAAATGCTGACGCGGGATACCAGGCGGGATCATCAAGTTATACGTCACCACATTCTTGTTATAGCGTTCCGCCGCCTCGCGGAACGTTGCCAGCAGGCCCTCCCACGTTTTATCAATACGGCTATAACGCGAAAGGTCCCCGCTGCGTTCCGCATCTTGCAGGCTACCCTGATACGCTCTCAGGCCGCGCTCCAATTCCGTCCGAATCTTTTCTTGTTGACGCTGTAAGGATTGTCCCATCAGCATCCAGGATGGGGCCAGGTCGTTATCCTGCATGATCTTGTTTGCCAGTCGCATCTCTTTTGGTGTGCGGTTTTCATCTTGGTAGCGCCAGTTAAGCGGCTTCCCGGTACCGGGTAGGTTATCGAATAGCCCATCCGCCATCGCCTGACGAATCGCCCGTTCGACCGGGGACATTGACAAATGATCAGCCATGACCAGTGCCCTCACTAATTCAAAACGATTAATCAGTTTAACTCGGAAACACGTACCGAGGACTGCACCCGCCCGTTGGCATCCGTGAGCGTTGCCACATCGCCTTCATCGCCCCATACGGCGGTACTACGGCCCCAGTAGAACACAATCGGGGTATCCTCACCGGGACGAGTATAGATCGTCACGCTGCCATTGGTGAACAGACGTTGTTCCGGTAAAACGAACTCATTCCCCTGCGCATCGGTGATCGTCCACCCCGCCACATTGACCGCGTTCCCCTCGTTGATAATTCGCAACCCTTCGGCGGTAATGTCGCCGGCACTAAGCACCTCCACGATGCGCACCTGGGCATCAAATGCGGTTGGGGCTACGGCAGGGGTCGGGGTCGCGGTTGGGCTAGGAGTCGGGGTGACATTTTCATCTGAGGGCGTCTCGCCTTCCTCTGCCGTTGCGTTTGGGGTCTCGTCCGTGCTGTCACCCGTTACACCATCAGCAGTGGGGGACTCGCTGACCTCATCGGTCGGGGCCGGGGTCTGTGTCGGCGGCACAATCTGATCAATCGGACAATCCGGCAGCGGGATCACGAGTTCGTCCTCAATTTGCAAGAAGCGAGCGTCATCTTCCGTCAACTGATTGGCGATCAAAATTGCGGATACCGTCACGCCGTATTCTTCCGCCAGGGCCGCCGGGTTTTCGCCTTCCGCCAACGAATGAACGATACAGCCTTCCGGTAGGGCCAGCCCCGAATCGGTGATGACGACTTCGCCGTCATTGCCGCTATCGGTATCGCTAGGGGTGCGCGGCAGGTCGGTTAAAATTGCCGGTGGCAGATCGACCGACTCGGTATCGTTTTCGCCGCGCATTACCATTGTGGCCTCTACCGCTGCCGCAATGCGTGTCGCGTCACCGTCCGGGTCTGGGGTAGCCGTGACCAAAATTTGCACCGTCACCGGGACAATATTTGCGGACCCGCCCCCGCCTCCAGACGCCGGCTCGCTCAGTAAATTGACCAACCCTAGCGCAACCACCGCCGAGATGATCACATTCAAAATAATGAATAGAATGGATGACCGACCTCGTTTCATCGTGTCTCGCTCGTTTCGTGTTTGTTATCTATGCGATTCAAACTATAGCATACAGGGCGGAGCCTCACAACGTGCGGCGGCTTGAGGGTAGGGCTATTGCAAAGTCGAGTTTTCACAAAAAAATTGTCTAAACCTTGATCTTGGATGACAAAATGGACGCTTTTTGTCCACTTTTTCGTAACTACTCAGGGGTTTCACCCCCGAACCCCCACAAGCTTTTGTTGGTCATTCATAAATTAATTCTATAACCCCACATAATACAGGAGGTCCAGACTGCCCTGGCGAAAACGAGCTAGGAAATTCCGGATTTCCTGCTGCAGGCGAGGCCAGTCATCGGCCCAGGGATGCATGTGAATGACAACTTGTTTGAGCCATCGCCACAGCTTCTCAATCGGATTACGCCAGGAGGCATAGGTCGGTAACGGCACGAGATAGATGTCTAAATCGTGAGCGGTTTGACTAACATCGGAATGGAAATGAACGGGCCAACAGTCCTGAATGACAAAAATCTGCTCGGCGTTGGAATACTCCTGTCGAAGTTGGTGGTAGAAAGCTTGTAATTGCGTCTTTCCAAGTGTCCCATCCGTCATCCGTTTCGTGACCTGCCCGGTTTGAGTGTTGAGCGCGCCTACGATCCGCAAGCGATCATTCTCGCCGGGGGTATGGCGGGCTTTTGTTGGGCGTCCCTCCGCTGTACCCCAAACCGCAGCGGTAGAAGGCAGTCGGTAGACCGTCAATTCGTCCAGCCACAACACCACAGTTTTGGCGGGAGAAGCCTCAGCGCGTTGCAGCACGGCGTCAATGACACTCAATTTCAAGGTGCGATGAGGGTCTGGGCTGACAAGATAGGCCCAGCCCTCTCGGTAGCGGATACCCAAACGCTCACACCAGTTGTGTAGCGTGCTGATACATCCGATTGCCACATCCATTGTTCGTTTGACAACCTCTAACAAATCCTTCAATCGCCATCTTGTCCGCTCAATTCCGTATTCACGCGGCGACTGTGCGAGTATCTCAAGTAAGTCGTCGCGGACGCTCTCTGACTGGTCAAGGCTCCACCGCACTTGGACGGCCCCGCCCCTCCTGGATATATAATGCACCCAGCCCGTGAGCTTCAAAATCATTCAACCAAGTCGCGATTGTTTCCCAGTCTCTCGGTTTCAGCAAGCCATGTTGTGCCACCCAATTGATGCTTCTCCCATATGCGATCTTCAGCAGAGCCGCTGCTCGCTCCCTCATATGAGGTTTGGGGTGATGGTCGCGCATCTCGATTAACGTTTCTTCCTGATGATCTGTCAATTCCAATTCACGTTGCTGGGGCATTCGTCTATAACCTCGTCGCTTTACCTTCTTGCTTCTATCTTAACAAATTCTTGTCGATATATTTCTTGAATGACCAATAGCGGCGGGAGGGAGGGGTTTAAGTGGTACATAACTGTTCCCCTTCCCCCTTTATGGGGGTAAGGGGATGGGGGGATTTAGGGGGTGAGGGCGGGTGCGATACCGTAAGATGTGTTTAGTACCTGAGTAGTTACCATCATACCTTGTTAAAACGTCTAGCGGGGGCTTTGCCCCCACCACCCCCACAAGGATTTAGCAATCCTTGACCAGCAGTTTTTGGGGCTTTGCGCCAAAAAGGGTGAGTTCTAGTCAATTTCTTCAAAAGATTGGCAGGGTTTGGGATGCAATCCCAAGAGCTATGCCAGTAGAAAATTTGAAGCAATAGCCCTGGGGTTACAGGTGGGGCGATTGCAAAGTCGGTTTTGAAAGGTCAACACAACCTAGAAAGACTGGGGGGTAAATTACGCGAAGATTTCCGGTAAAATTAGGCTTTGTTGACGTTTGCCAAAAAAAACTGGTGATTGTAGCCTTGGGTTCAGCACGCTGAACCCAAGGCATAACTACCCGATAAAATTTGTCTTAAATGAGTCGCCTATCTATGTCGGAGCGTTCACCACGACCAACCAACAACACCCTGCTTGGGTGGCTATATGGTGTCCCTCAGATGCGCCGCCGCGTTGCCAACCGCTATCCGTCCGAACGGCTGGTGATGGCATCTGGCGCGATGCTCATCCACAAAAAAACCGCAGATGATGTCATCCAACGGGTGACCTCAAATGCGCGGCGTGGGGTTTTCGTCGCAACCCCGCAACGGCTGCTATTCGTCACGCTGCTATGGATGCCAATGAACATCATGTATATGGTGATGACGGCAGCCTCACTCGTGTTCTGGGTGCGGGGGGGCGGCTTACCAGCGGCGATCTTGGCGGCCTTTGGTGTCGCGTGGTTGGTGCGACGGCGGCCCTACCGCTTACACCTCACACTCGCGGATGTCGGCGGGGTTAGTGTGAATGAGGTCGGCGGTATGACCGGAGGTTATCACACGCTCATCATTCATACCGAAGGGGCTAGCTATCAGGTGGTTACAACCGATACGATTGATGAAGAGGCTCGCTTGTTCTTTCTAAACCTAAAGCCGTAACACTAGATGAGGATACCCAACCATGCAAATTGACCTGACAACAGCATCTTTGAACGATACGCCGATGCTGGCGCAGATGAACCGCATGATGATCGATGATGAGGGATCAGAGAACCCAATGTCGTTGGACGCGCTAGAAAAGCGTATGCGCGACTGGTTCGAGAATGAGATTTACCAGGCGGTGCTTATTCATCGGGGCGGGGATGTAGTGGGGTATGTTCTCTATCGAGAAGAAACCGACGAATTCAATATAGACCAGATTAACATTTATGTGCGTCAGTTCTTCATCAAACGGGCCTATCGCCGCCGGGGTATCGGGCGCATCGCGTTTGAGCAGGTCGCCCGGACCTGCTTTGCGCCAGGTGGTTTGATCGTCTTAGAAGTGCTGGCCCGCAGCTTGCAGGGCCGCGCTTTTTGGGAACGCATGGGCTTCCAACCGTTTTTTACCGTCTATCGTCGCTCGGTCGAAGTTAGCACCCCGCAAACATAATCATCACCCCTGCGGCAGTTTACAACTTCCGTCGTCGCAGCTTGTCAGGTCTACCCCAACCAGGCGGTTGATCTGATAGCGATGACGGGCCACCCAGCCATAAGCCCGCCGCCCGATGCGATCCATGCCTGGCAGGTGTAGCAGCCCCCACACGGGCACCCCT
Source organism: Anaerolineae bacterium (assembly GCA_034437355.1). Classification (GTDB taxonomy): domain Bacteria; phylum Chloroflexota; class Anaerolineae; order Aggregatilineales; family Phototrophicaceae; genus DAOTTY01. Next base: position 9,137 of record DAOTUA010000088.1, read on the forward strand.
AACGGCAGGTCGCGCAGCATCCGCCGGACGCCATAATACCCGGTGTGAACCTCATCACGATCATCGATCACATGGATTTCACCCATTGCCTGCTCGTGATCGAGCCAGGGGTAACGATCGTGGACGGTTTGGTGATCGTGCAAGTCTAAGAACTCGACGCGCCGGAACCAATCTAGCAGACGGACCATGCGCCGGGTCTGCTGGCAGAGGACACAACGCCCGTCAAAAACGGCGGTTGTCATGTAGGGGGTCTCCAAAACTCATGCGTATTATTTCTTTACAGTAACACACTTCTATAGGATCGCTGTTAGTTTAGCGTGAGTCAGGTGATCGCCCCCACCGCATGAGCGATAACGCAAAACCCGGCCCAACGGTTATCAACTTGTGATACACTCAGCGCAATTCAGGCAGGCACGAAAGGCGTTATTGATGTCGTTCCTTACCCCTCTTGGCTTTCTTGGGCTGTTGCTGGCAGGCCCCATCGTGTTGATGTACATGCTCCGTTTGCGACGGCGTGAGGTGTTGGTTTCTTCGACGTTCTTATGGCAGCAGGTGCTACAAGACAACGAAGCGAACACGCCCTGGCAGCGGCTCCGGCGGAACTTATTATTGCTGTTGCAACTGTTGATCTTGGCGCTGCTGGCGTTTGCGTTGGCGCGTCCGTTTGTGGTGGTGCCTGCCGTTAGCACCGGGCAGATCGCGCTGCTGCTAGATGCCTCCGCTAGCATGAACGCGACCGATGTTGACGGTCAGACCCGTTTCCAGGCAGCCCAGGCACAAGCCCTGGAGATCGTCAATACGATGACCAACGCCGATAGCATGACGGTGATCCGCGTGGCAGATGTGCCGGAAGTGCTGGCCCCTCAAACGCAGGATCGCGCCTTACTCCGAGAGGCGATTAACGCGGCGGCCCCGTCCGATGCACGGGCGGGCTGGAACGCGGCGTTAACACTCGCTGCCGGGGCCGCCGACGCCAATGACGAAAATTTTCGCGTCGTTATCGTCAGTGATGGCGGCCTGGGAACCAACCAGGGCTTGCCAGGGGTAGCGGGCAACGTGGACTATGTGCCCATCGGGGCCAGTGGCGGCAACGTGGCAATCACGGCGCTAGCGACGCGCTCGCTAGCTGGGGAGGGGCCGCAACTGTTCACGCAGATCACCAACTATGGCGGGGCCGAGGCCGAAGTTGTGTTCGACCTGACGGTTGATGGCGACATCCTGACGGCGGAACGCTTCACGATCCCGGCTGGGGGGCGGGTGCCGCTGGTAAGCGATTCGCTGCCGGCAACGTTCGATGTGATCAAAGCGGGGATAACGCCTGCCAGTGGCAGCGATACCGAGGACTTCCTGACGACCGATAACACCGCCTGGGCCGTTTCCGACCGAGCCGATCGCACCCAAGCCCTGGTGATCAGCGGGGGTAACGTGTTTGTTGATCGTGTGCTGGGCAGTTTGCCGACGGTTAACCACATCACCGGCACGACCGAACAAGGCATCCCGGCCCGGTCGTTCGACCTGTACATCTTCGATAACTACCTGCCAGAGACACTCCCCGACGGCGATCTACTGCTGATCAATCCGCCGCGTGATGTGCCGGGGCTGTTCACGCTCGGCGCAGAAAGTGAGGAAACCGCTAACCCGCGTGTGCTGGCCAACGACGACCGCACCGCCTTTCTGAACTTCGCTAATGTCAATATTCGCGTGTTTCGTCCGCTAGAAGCAGCCTGGGCCGAACCCCTCGTAACCGTAGACGGCGGCGGCGTGTTGTACGCCGGGGAAAGCGACGGGCGGCAGGTGGCGGTGTTGACGTTCCCACTAGGTGAAAGTGACCTGCCGTTACAGATAACCTTCCCGATTATGATGAGCAACTTGTTAGACTGGTACCGCCCAGAAGCCGCCGCCTTTGCCGAAACCGCCGTCCGCACTGGCGAATCGCTGACCGTGCGCCCCCCCGCCACCGCCGACCGGGTGCGCGTCACCAAGCCGGACGGCCAGCGCCGCGATTTCGACTTATTAACCGACCGCTTCATCTATGCCGACACCAACCAGCTTGGGGTGTACGATGTCCAGCTATTCAGCGGCTCACAGCAGCTACAAGCGGCTAAATTCGCTGTCAACCTGTTCGACCCGACCGAAAGCGACATTGCCCCGCGTGGGAGTATTCAGTTAGGGCGTGAGGACGTTAGCCCTGCCACCCGTGAGCAGGTCGGACAGCGCGAGTTCTGGCAATGGTTCGCGTTGGCGGCGCTATTGATACTGATGTTAGAGTGGCTGATCTATCATCGTCGGGTGCAGGGGCCGGGGGCGGTATTCCGCCCGTTAACGTCGGCGGGCCGGGCCAGCTAATCCGAGAAAAACTCCGGGTGGTCGGCCTGCCAATCAGCAAACAGAAGCGGGGGCGGTAGGGTGGGGTCTTGAGCTTGTAAGTAGGCCATGGCCTGATCAACCGTGTTGGTCGTGTGTTTGAGCGTCTTTAAGATACGAAATTGTATCAGCACGAAGGCAACCGACCGCATCGCGGAATTACCCGATACAAGTACGGTGTGCCCGTGTAGGGTGGCATATTCCACCTGGACCAGCGTCCGTCGAATGTGTGCGACATTTTTGGGGAAGTCTTGCACGTCGCACCAATCCGCGATCACATGCAGCGGGTGGTCGTAGGCTTTGCGATCATCTTCCATCCGCTGGAACATTTCGGTTATCTCAAGCAGCGAGACATCCCCCCACACCCGCAAGTAAACCACATGCGACCTCAAGTACCAGCCGATCTTGTAGGGCATCAGGTGGGGTCCTCCGGGTTCCAGTTTTTAAGCGCGTGGTGGGCGTCGTCGGTGTCGTAAGCAAGCAGCGCATGGGCGGCGGCCTGTTGCACCGTTACGGATGTGTCTTGCAGGCAAGCAGCCAGCAGCGGGACCGCCTCCGGGTGGCCCATGTGTTGGAGGGCCGCCACCGCCACCAGGCGCACCGGTTCGCTATGATGCCGCAACGCTGGGGCCACGGCAGACGGTGGGGCGCTGACGGCTAACGCGCTAGCGATGAATGTTCGCAAGTTGGCGTCGGGCGTGTCTGCCGCCTGGATTAAATCCGGGGCTAATAGCGGGTTGCGCATCACCCCCAACCGGAGCGCGGCGGTCCGCTGTTCTAGCGGTGTGCCCGTTTTGAGTGTCTCTAACAAAGCGCGGACATCATCCATGGCTACCCCTTGCGCTCATCGAGTTGTTGACGAATTTCCACAAACTTTTCACGGGTGATGGGGTACAGATAGGCCAACGGCACGCTGCACAACAACAACCCGACCGGGACCAAGCTAACGGTTAGGCGCAAGACAGTAAGAACGGCGTCTGGTTGCTCGACAGCGCCGCTGACGGTATCCGGGTTGATGTACCCGGCTAGCCCTAACAACCCTGTCGAACCCGCCAGCGCCAACGACAGGCCGATCTTCTGGATAAAGACAAATAGCCCATAATAAATCCCTTCGCGGCGCTCCCCGCTTTGGAGTTCGTCGTAATCGACCACATCCGGTAACATACTCCACGGTAACAGTAATGCCATGCTGACACATATCCCGGCGAGGAAGGCCGTTACATATAAGACCATCGGCGCTATATCCTGTGGGAGTAAGTAAATCCACAGCCCCAACGGAACAAATAGCGCCAGGCCGATGAAATAGGCGTTGCGCTTCCCCACCCGGCCACTGACCCACGCCCACACACCCAAGAACGAAAACGACGTGACTTGCAAGATCAACACAAACGGCGTGAACAATTCGTCATTCCCAAACCAATAGCGCATGTACAGCAATAAATTTGATTGCACGAACTGTACCACCAGCCAGCTAAACAGATAAATCCCGACGACATACCGAAAGGGGCCGTTTTGAAAAGCGATCTTCAAGCCGTCAATGATCCCGGTCGGCATCGCTGCTTGGGCAAAGGCGGGGTTCTCACGGGTGAAGGCGACCGTCACCAGTGGCGAAGCGACCACAAACAACGCCAAGATCGCCCCACTGGTAAAGTAACTGCTGGCGGTTTCGCCTAGTAACCCGACAATCGACGGGTAAGCCAACACTGCCAACAACCCGCCTGCTATCGAAAAGGCGAAGCGATACGAGGTTAGCGTCGTGCGCTCGTCGTAGTCCTGCGCGATCTCTGGGGTGAGGGCGGTATACGGCACATTGACCACGGTAAACGCCAGCTTGAGCAACATCGCTATCACCAGATAGTAGATGAATAAGCCGGTCGTCCCAAGTGGTGGCACATACCATTGCAGGCAGAAAACCAGCCCAAACGGGACCGCCCCCAACAACAACCAGGGCCGCCGCCGGCCCCATCGTGTGCGGGTGCGGTCGCTCAGATTGCCGACTAGCGGGTCGGTCACGGCATCGAATAAGTTACTGACCAGCACAATCACGGAAATCATGCCGGGGCGCAATAACGCCACATCCAACAAGAAGGCCGTCAAGAAAAAGCCGGTCACCTGGGTGACAATCGCCGCGCTGACATCCCCCGCCCCGTAAGCCATCCGGGTGAGGCGTGGGTTAGCAGGTTGTTCGCCTATGCCGGGCCGTTGGGGGGCCGGGATATTTTCAACCGTCATAGAGGTATCCTGTAAGCTATTCAAAAAAGGGATTTAGTTCTATAAACACCTTTTTATTGTCTACGGTGCGGGCAAATACGCAAACGGGGGTTAGAATGTATGATTGATGCAAAATAGCAGCTTTTTCTTAACTTTATGGTGACTGCTCAGGGGCTTCACCCCCGAACCCCCACAAGCTTTTGCAAAATCGTCTAAACCTTCATTTTGGATGACAAAATGGACGTTTTTTGTCCACTTTTTCTGGAAAAAGTGGTGGGATGTGGGGTGAAACCCCGCCAAACCTGACGCATTTTGAATTTCACATAGAAGGTCTTGTAGGATGTCGTGGTCGTTCGGCTTGCGCTGGGCCGATCTGTTGCCGAATGGGGACGCTACACGTTACCAGTCCACGCCGTCCACTTTTGTTGTCAAGATCGGCTTATCTTCCGTGATCACCACAGTATGCTCATATTGTGCCGAAAGCGACCCGTCGATGGTGCGCAGCGTCCACTTGTCATCTAACGTTTCGATCTTGCCCTTGCCGGTGTTCAAGAACGGCTCAATCGTCAAGACCTGCCCGGCTATCAACGTTTGACGGGCACGTTTGGTATAATAGTGGGGGATGCTATGCGGCGGTTCGTGTAGCTTCCGCCCGACACCGTGCCCGCCTAACTCGCGAATGATGGTGTAGCCGCCCGCTTTCGCCACTTTTTCCGCTTCCCGACCGATGACAAACAGCTTTTCCCCGGCGCGTACCGCGTCAATTGCTGCGGCGAGGGCGCTTTTGGTGTAATCGCATAGGCGTTGGACTTCGGGGCGTACAGGCGGCACCGGGAAGCTCGCGCCGCTATCGCCGTAATAGCCATCTAATACCGCCGACACATCAATATTCACCAGGTCCCCCGGTTGGATCACCCGCTTGGGGGAGGCGATGGCATGGGCGGCCTCGTCGTTAATGCTGATACAGGTTGCCGCCGGGTACTGATAATCGCGCTGTGGGGCGCTCTGTGCGCCGTTGGCCTTCAAAAATGCCGCGCCGATGTCGTCAAGTTCGGCGGTCGTCATGCCGGGCTGCATTTGCTGTGACATGTGGATAATCGTCTTACCAACGATATTTCCAATACGAATCAACCCGGCGAGTTCTTGCGGGTTTTTCACAATCATAGAGACTAATCCAGTGTTTGTATACAAATTGGGCTCATTGTAGCATAATCGACCCGGCTTGCTATAAAGCGAATCGGCACAATAGGGCTTTTGCAAAGTGATATGGATGACTATTGGGCGCTGCCCAAACCCGTCACTTTTTGAAAAAAGTGAGCCAAAACTTATCATTTCGGGTAACTACTCAGCCCGCTTGAAATTTAAGCGCCGGCGGCCTATGCTTACATCTCGTTGACCACGAGTGCGAAAGCGAGCTGCATATGCCCCTGACGATTATCGGGCTTGGCCCCGGCCCCGCCGATGACATCACCCGCCGCGCCTGGACCGCGCTACAATCGGCGCAAACCGTCTACTTACGGACGCGACGGCATCCGTGCGTGCCGCACCTTCCCCCTGGCCCGACGTATCACAGCTTCGATGAGGTCTATGAGACGACCCCACGCTTTGAGGATGTCTATACCCGCATCACCGAAACGCTGCTGATGATCGCTGCCGAGCATGACGTGGTATACGCCGTCCCTGGCGACCCGTTCGTGGCAGAATCGACTGTCGCCCAACTGATAGCCCGCGCCGAGCCTGCCGGTGTCCCCGTGACCGTTCATAATGGCGTCAGTTTCATCGAGCCGACCTGCGCCGCACTAGAGATCGACGCGCTAGACGGACTACAACTGATCGACGGCCTGACAGTTGCCGCCGCCTATCACCCGCCGATTAACCCGGCTTACCCCGCGCTGCTGGCGCAAGTTTACAACCGGGAGGTGGCTAGCCATGTTAAGCTCACGTTGATGAACCAATACCCAGACGACTTCCCGGTGGTGCTGGTGCATGGGGCCGGGGCCGCCAACGTCACCGAAGCCGTCGCGCTCTACCAGATCGACCGCAGCGAGCAGATCGACCACCTGACATCGTTGTATGTGCCAGCCATCGGGGAATACAGCAGCTTCGAGGTGCTGCAAGCGGTGATCGCTCATCTGCGTGCCCCGGAGGGCTGCCCGTGGGACCGCAAGCAAACTCATGCCAGCTTACGTCCTTACCTGATAGAAGAAACCTATGAAGTGCTAGACACCATCAACCAGGGCGATACCGACCATCTGGCGGAAGAACTGGGCGATCTGCTGTTACAGATCGTGCTGCACACACAAATTGCAACCGAGGACGGCGAATTCTACATGAGCGATGTCCTGGGCCACATCAACGCTAAGATGATCCGCCGGCACCCGCATGTGTGGGGCGATAGCTCCGCTACCGACGCCGAAACCGTCGTGGCCAACTGGGACGCGATCAAACAGCAGGAACAGGCGGCTAAGGGCATCCGCGATGCCGGGTTCAAGTCGGTATTGGCAGATGTCCCCGATTCGTTCACCGCCCTGATGCGGGCGCGGGCCTATGCCCGTAAAGCAGCCAAGGCGGGGTTCAACTATCCCGATATAGACGGGGTACGCCGCAAAATCCATGAGGAACTGGCCGAACTCGATGCCAGCGATACCGCCGAAGCGCGGCTCGATGAGGCCGGCGATCTGTTGTTTGCAGTTGTGGACCTGTTGCGCTGGTTGGATATTGAGCCGGAGGTGGCGCTACAAAGTACCAACAGTAAGTTTGCGCGGCGTTTCCAGTATGTCGAACGGCGCGTGTATGCCAGTGGTAAACCGATGAGCGACCACACCCCCGCCGAACTCGACCGGTTGTGGGAGGAAGCCAAACAACAGGACAAAGCCGACGGTTAGCTGGCCTGGGTCACGGGTCCACCCGAACGCGCCTACTCATCCTGTCAAAACCCTGTTTTATCCACTTTTTCGTAACTACTCAGGTACTAAACACATCTTACGGTATCGCACCCGCCCTCACCCCCTAAATCCCCCTCTCCCAGTGCCAAAGGCATGTTTGGGAGAGGGGTTGGGGTGAGGGCTGAGTAGTTACACTTTTTCTGGAAAAAGGGGTGGGGTGAAACCCCACTAAACCTGACGCATTTTTAATTTCACATGGGTGTATTTCAATATTTTGGCGGGCTGGGTGCTTTCGCCCTGTTTTGTAGGGGAGTCCCTCTGTGGACTCCCGTTGGTATCGGCGGGAGGGCACGGCGACCCTCCCCTACGTCGGTTTTGGGTTCTTG
>DAOTUA010000089.1:0-5896 GCA_034437355.1 Anaerolineae bacterium
GGGTGCTGTGCCCTCCCACTAAACCGCCTCAACCTTGGAATAGACCCAACCGTCAACAAAACCTACCGGATACTCGTATAGGTGGTGTAAAGCGGCTCGCGGGCTTGTTCGGCTTTGTTGACCAGCCCATACCCGTTGTGCATACTCTCTGCCCAGGCATACCACACCGTCGCCGCGACCTTCCCGGCGTGTTTGGTCTGGAGCCGGTCCAGGAAGCCCTTAGCATACCTGGTAATATCCTCAGTCGGTTCGTTGTTAGAATCCAGCACGCCCCATTCGGTGATCCACACCGGTTTACCCGGCATGACTTGCGAGTACCACTTAATCGTCTCGTCAATCGACCCGAACGGCTGATACTTCGGTACATCCCCGGCTCCGCGCCCATACGGGTGCGCGGCGACACCATCCGGGCGGACACCGGCAGGCATGGCGGCGAAGGTGGTTTTAGCATAGTTCGCCCCGCCCTGCGGCCCGGATGTATGCCCGCCGGTGATGATCGGTGTGGATGGGTCTACCGATCGGATCGACTGGATCGCCATTGTTAGTAGATAGGCGTAGTCGATAGGTTCAATACGCACGGAGGCCACCGCGCCCTTGTAGGCGTCCTGTTCGTTCCATATCTGGTGGGCCGCGATTTTGCCGCGATACTGCTTGGCAATCACTTGCAAGAACTCCGCAAAGCGGGCGGAAAGTTCTTGCCAGCGTGGGGTCGTCATCGTATCCCAATCGTAGACGCCTTCGCCGTAGGTCTGGTGGGTGTAAACCAGAATGACCTTTTTCCCGGCGTTGACCAACGAATCAATATACGGGGCGTAAACCTCATAGGCGGCGTTTAAGTCCTGGTTGCCCGTGGCGTTAGAGACGTTATACCCCATCCGAACATACGTCAGCGCGTTTAAGCGGGCGGGGTTGGGGGCCCCCAATCGGTGGCGAACGTCCAGGTTAACGCCGTTAATGTTGGCGTCGATCACTTTAGCCGAACGTGGCGACTTCGCCTGAAGAAACCAGGCCGCGCCGAAGCCGGTTACCCCGGTGGACGTGTCCAGGTTGATCCACTGGTTATCGTCGGCGGTGGTTAGTGTTTTGCGGACGGTGATCCCGTGCATTTCTAGCGGGGTAGCCGTATGTTCGTTGAGCATCATCCCGACTTTTTCGTATTCGGTGCCGCGCCCCTTGCGGATATTCAACCCGGAGGCGGTCGTTTCTAGCCGGATGCCATCGACATAGAGCAGAGGCACCGGGTCGATGGCTCCGGGCATGGTGTAACGGTCGCCGGTATCGACGCCGGTTTGCTGGACAACCAATTTGATACCCCAACTGCTGGCGCACTTGCCGAGAATATCGCCTTCGGTCAGCTTTTGCCCCCGCTTAACGCGAATATCGGTCAGTTGGGTATAGGTAATCAGGTAAGAGGTGCCGTCCTGGGCAGTGGCTTCGACCTGGACGTAAGCGCCGTAGCCGAGCGTGCCGCCGTCGGTCGTCACGTTGAAAACCGTCCCGGCACAGGCCGCCCGAACGACCGTGCCGTTGGTCGCGCCGATGTCGATCCCCTCATGGAATTTGCTGCTATCTATCGGCACATCAAACTCACGCACGATGCGCAGCGTCAGGCTATCGGTGGGCCAATCTAGCGTAAAGCGTGTCTGGGTGTTAGCACCCAGGCGTTGGTTAGTGCGCACCCGTTCGGCAAGCTGGGGTTGGAGCGCGGTTGGGGCGTCTGCCGTGAGGACATCGACAGTAACGACGTTTGGGTAGGCGCGGCGGATGTGTGCGACCGGGTCGCTATTATACCAGGTGCGCCCGTTCTTGATGGCGGTGACGACCTTATAACGGTTGAGGTTATTCCCGGCGGGGGAGCGTACCACGATCACATTCTCGAAGTGGGAGGTATAAGCGCGGGTGGCCTCGTACCAGTCGCGGAAGTCCGCATCCGGTAAAACCAGCGCGTGCGATACGACTGGCTCGGACTCGGCACCGCCACCGCTACCAGAATCGGTTTCTGCGGCGCGTGCGGGGCCACCGCCAAGCATATTCTGTAACAGGGTGAGGATCGACTGAATCAGGTTGTTCACGGTGACCACCTTTATACTTAAACGAAACTACCCAGATTGTAGCGTTATATTGGGCTAAGCGCCATAAAATTTGCCCTGGGTTGCGCACGACCCGGCTTGCATCACAACCTGTACCGGGGTATGCTCTCAAGGGTGGTTCGCCGTTTGATAATCAGCGCAGGGGATGCCATATGCTAACTGCCAAAGAAACAGAATCAACTGCTGGCCTGGGGGCGGCTAGCTTGATCTTATCCAGCTTATTCGTGTTGATGGGAGCCTTGATGCTGGCGGGGTTGGCAGCCTGGGTTTTATCGACAGAATCGCTCTTTACAACGGAGCGCACCGTCGAGGCTATCACCTGGAATTTTGCCCGTACCGTCGGGTTCATCCGGCCATTGTTGCTGATAGCTGGCGCGGGGGGCTTGTTCTCGTTGGCCGGGTCGCTGCGGCGTTACGAGATCGGCGCAGCACGCTGGGCGGTGCTGATCTTTAGCTGGTTGGTGGCGGCGGCGGCTGTGATGATCGCGCTCAACCCACTGCTGAGATGGCTCAGCCCGGCAATCCCTGCCGATCAGAAAGTGGAGGCCGCGCTACAGGCGGCCCTTCCGTTTGTGGTGGCCCTGGTGGTTTTAGCGGCTTTGCGATGGGTTGTGGTGCATTACGCTGCCGAATACAAAGGCGAAGAAAACATCAACTCGCGCAATACCCGCCGCGCCTGGAATTTGTTGGTTCCGCTTTTGATTGTTTTTATGGTGATTGCCATTTCGCCACTTGAGCAGGTCTTTGTTACCAGCCTGACAAACGAGCGTTTCGCCAGTTCGCAGGAAGGCGACTACATCGGCCTGCAAAATTACCTGCAACTGTGGAGCGTGCGACTAGATACCGTCCCGTGTAACACGGATGATGCCGGCGCGTGCCTGGTCGATGCGGATGGGAACATCGACTACCCGCGCCCACGGCGCTTCTTCCCGGCGGATAGCCCGTACAACGAACTGCGCTACCGCGATGTATCCAGTTTCGATCTGTTCGGTACGTATTGGGTGATCAGCGCCCGCGATCCCGAATTTCTGTCTGCGATGGTCACCTCGATCTACTACACGTTCCTGGCGATTATACTGCAATTTGCCATCGGCTTCTTGATGGCGATGATCATCGCCCAACGTACACGCGGGATCGGCATTATGCGGGTGGTGATGCTGGTCCCGATGGCGATCCCAACGTTAATCGCATCTCAGTTTTGGGAGGTGATGCTCCGTAGCGACCAAACCGGGCTGATCAACTCGGTGTTGCTGGCGGTCGGAGCCATCCAACAGCCGCAAAACTGGCTGCTCGATTCGACGCTCCAGGTGCCAACGTTGGTCGCGGTGATCGTCTGGAAAGAGACGCCGATCACGGCTTTGTTGCTGTTACCGGGGCTGCTGGCTATCCCCAGGGAAGTTTATCAGGCCGCTGCCATCGACGGGGCGAACCGGCTGCAACGCTTCTGGACGATTACGCTGCCGATTATGCGTCCAACGATTGGGGTGGTTTTGGTCTTACGGACCATGATCTTCTTGCGGGTGTTTGACCTGTTCGACATCTTAGTAGGGCGTAATCGGTTTGTTATGGCAACTTATGCGCATGATGTGCTTATCCAACGACAACAGCTAGGCTATTCTTCGGCTGTGAGTGTGACGATCTTCGTGATCACGATGATATTTACCATCGCTTATATGCGAACCCTGCGAATTGACGAGGCTTAGACTATGGTTGGCGAAAACGACCGCAATTTCTTTTTCTACTTCCAACGTGTTTTATTCTCGCTGGTGATCATCTTCTTTATCGTCTATTCGCTTTTTCCGGTGGTGTGGGGGTTGTCTACCTCTTTCAAAACAGAAGCGGAAGTCGAAGCGACGCCGCTAACCTACCTACCGCAACAACCGACCTTTGAGAATTACAGCGCCGCGCTCCAGAACAATATTTTCTTACGGAGTATCCTCAACAGTGTGATTATCGCAACGGGTGCGACGCTACTTTCGTTGGTGTTGGGTGGGCTGGCGGCCTATGCGTTGGGGCGCTATAGCTTCCGGGGGCGGTCGATGATGCGCTATGTCATCCTGGCGATGAACTTGTTCCCGACGATTGCCGTCTTGCCGAGCTTGTTCAATACCATGAGCAGCCTGGGCCTGATCGGTAATATTTCCTCATTGATTATCACCTACCCGATCTTCACACTTCCGACTATCACCTGGTCGCTGATCGTGTTTTTCCAGCGGCTCCCACCAGATATTGAACAGGCCGCTTTTGTCGATGGCGCGTCTACGTGGCAGTTGTTCTATAAAATCTTGCTGCCCATTAGCGCCCCGGTGTTGTTCACAACCGGGATCATTACGTTTGTCGGCACCTGGAGCGAGTACCTGCTGGCGTTATCGTTTGTCGCGCCCAACCCGGATGCGTTCAATGTGACGGTCGCTATCGAGTTCTTGCGCAGCAACGTAACCCCCGGTGAGCTTATGGCGATGTCCGTACTGTTGAGCTTGCCGTTATTGGTCGTGATCTACTTCACACAGCGCAACGCCATCAAAGAGACGACCGCCGGCGCGGTGAAAGGCTAACCGATGCCTGCCCAGCACTTATTGCAGCCGTTACACGTCGGGCAACAACAGCTAGAAACCAGGCTGTTGCTGGCACCCATGGCCGGGCAAACCAGCTACGCCTTCCGCAAGCTCACGCGGGAATACGGCGCGTGTGGCCTGGTGTGTACCGAACTGATTAGCTCCGATGCAATGCGTGTTAGCGACGGGATGCGCCGGGTCCGGTTGAAGTTCGACTGGCAACCGGGTGAGGAAAGCCCGTTGGCTGTGCAGTTATTTGGCGCGGACCCGGCACAGATGGCGGAGGCGGCGCGGGTGGTGGTCGATCACGGAGCGGATATTGTCGATATTAATATGGGCTGCTGGGTGCCGAAGGTCGCCGCTACCGGGGGCGGTGCAAAATTGCTCAAAGACGTGTGCGGTGCGGCGGCAGTCGTGGAAGCGGTGGTGCAGGCGGTGGATGTGCCGGTGACGGTTAAAATACGGGCCGGCTGGGAGCCATCCCAACCGACAGCGGTTCGGTTCGCACAAGCCGCGCAGGATGTAGGCGCACAGTTGATCACCGTCCACTGGCGCTTTGCCACCCAGGGCTTTCAGAAACTCCAACCGGATTGGTCCGTGATTGGCGCGGTCAAAGCGGCGGTTGCTATCCCAGTGGTGGGGAATGGTGACGTTCATACCGCCGCCGATGCCGCCGCGATGGTCGCTCAAACCGGGTGTGACGGCGTGATGATCGGGCGGGCGGCGCTGGGGAACCCGTGGGTTTTCCGGGATATAGCACACCAACTGCGCACGGGCGAGCCACACCCGCCGATCAGCTACGAGGAACGCGCCTGGGCCGCGATCCGGCAAGCCCGGCTAACGATGGAAACCACCCCGCGCACCCACGACGATCAGATACGCATGTTACGTAATCAACTCGTCCGCTATTTGAAGGGCCTACCGTATGCCTCCCGGCTACGCGAGGCGGTCGTGCAGGCCAAGACGATAGACGCGCTTGAGGACGCGCTGGCCCCCTTGCTACAACAACGCGCCTAGCGCGTGTTATCTGGGGGATCAACGTGCCGCCGTTCTTGATGATGTGTGTTGCGGGAGCATACGGCGATGCTCCGGTACAAAAAAACCGTCTAAACCTTCATCTTAGATGACAAAATGGACGCTTTTTGTCCACTTTTTCGTAACTACTCAGGTACTAAACACATCTTACGGTATCGCACCCGCCCTCACCCCCTAAATCCCCCTCTCCCACAGCTTCGCGGGGAGAGGGGGACT
>DAOTUA010000090.1:0-11172 GCA_034437355.1 Anaerolineae bacterium
AGTCCCCCTCTCCCCGCGAAGCTGTGGGAGAGGGGGATTTAGGGGGTGAGGGCGGGTGCGATACCGTAAGATGTGTTTAGTACCTGAGTAGTTACGAAAAAGTGGACAAAAAGCGTCCATTTTGTCATCGCGGTACGACCACAGAATAACGTGGCAATCGGATTTAGATGGCGGACGGGAAAAAATCCCGTCCCTGCAAAACCCCTGTGACCCGTAGCCGTAGAGACGCCTTTCTAGGCGTTTGCTGGCAAAGATGAGTAGAAGAAATCCGCTATTTGACATCAGGCGTATGGTTGAATAAACGTTTTTGATAGTCTAGCAGATAGCTAGCAGGATCGCATGAGAGATGCTTTAACAGCGCCGGACGCTGTGCTATGCTTGCCGTCATGAAAACTTTGAATCGTAATCCTATCGCGCTATTCGGCGGGACGCTGTTGTTGTTGCTACTAGCCTATATCCCGCTGTTGCAACGTATCCCGAATGGGGCCGATCACTACTTTATGATCGATGTTGGGGAAACGCAGATCGTGCTGAATACGTGGGGCACACTCCACGCGACCGGCTACCCACATTACGTCATCCTGGGGAACTTGCTCACTGCCCCGCTGCGCTGGGTGGGCTTATCGCCGGCGGTGGCGGCGGCGGTTGTCTCCGTGTTGTGGGGGATGCTCGCGGCTGGGTTGTTATTCCTGCTGGCCTATCACCTGGGGCGGCACGCGCTGTTAGCGGCGCTGGTCACGTTGGCCTACGGCCTGACGCGCACCGTCTGGGTTCATCACACCATCGCGGAGATATACACGTTTGGCCTGGTGTTGTTGCTGGGCCTGTTAACGCTGGCGTTGTGGGGTGGGTCGGTTGGCGGCTGGCGCGGCAGCCCTTACGCCCGCATCTACTGGTTAGCGTTACTCGGTGGGGTGGCGGTGGCACATCATCGGGCGCTGGTGATGGTTATCCCGGCCTTGTTGTTTGCCGTGTGGGGCGAGTTGACCGCCACGCCGCGACGCTTGCCGGGTGTGTTGATCAAGGCGTTGGGGTTGGGTTTGATCGGGTTTGTGCCGTATGCCTACCTGATGCTACGTGCCCGCATGGGGGCGGCGTGGGTCTATGGTGAGCCGGGGACACTGCCGGGGTTGTGGGATGAGTTCATCGGCACGGAAGCGGCGCGTTTCATCGGGCCGCCGTCGTCGTGGGCAGGGCTGTTAGAGAATATCGGGATGGTGAACGGCGTGCTGTTCACCGACCTGATGCTGCCGGGCGTGTTGCTCGGCGGGGCGGGGTTGGCCGTGGGTATGCGGTCGGCAGGGTGGCGTCGGGCCGCGATCACGATGACGCTTAGCGGGGCGGTCGCTTACTTATTTCATGTGGTGTACTACACGGATATTCTATCGGCGTTGATCTTACCAGTGACGTTATCGCTCGTGTTCGGGTGGTTGTTTGGGGCGCTGGCGCTGCTAAACCATACCTGGTCTGCCGGGCAGCCGTTGGTTCGGGGGCATCGGCGGTTATCACTGGCGGGCATCGTGTTGATCGGGGTGGGATGGGCGGCGGTGATGGGCGGTCGCAACGTGCCGTTTATCCGGGCGCTAGTAACGGACCCCGCCGGGCTTGCCGTCATTGAGCAAGTCCGCACCGCCCCACCCGGATCGGTTATCATGCTACCCTGGGGGCCGCTTCACTTTGCGGTCGGGTACGCGCTTGATGTAACCGGAGACTTAAACGGAATCACACTGATCGATCATAAGACGGACTACACCGCCGCCGCCGATGCAGGCCGCCTGATCACGCCGGCATTTGTGCGCCATCGCTACCCGTTGGACTGGTGGACAGAGCGCATCGGCAGCAGGGTCTATCCACAAGCCGCCGGGCCGGGCCTAGTTACCATCCACACCGAACCGCAACTGGTGGCAGATATGCCCGTGCCGATTAACGCGCTCGCCTCACAAGAAAAAATCTCGTGTGAGCCGAGCCACATCCAGTTACAGGTGATGTGGTTGGCTCCGGCGGCCCCGGCCCGCGACTTGAGCGTATTTGTGCATCTGCTGGATGCGGACGGCAACCGCATCGCACAGGATGATCGCTTTGCCCCGGTTTATGGGTGGCGGCCTGTCACCACCTGGACGCCCGGCGAACTCATCCTGGATTGGTACACGCTCCCCCGCCTGCCAAGTGCGGATCGGCTGCGCTATGGCCTGTACTACCAGGGCTTTAACGGCGAATTTGTAAACGTGGTCGAAAACGAAATTGAGGTCGGGTGTGATGCGTAGCCTGTGGATCGGGCTGATGCTGTGGCTGACCGGGTGTGGAGCCGTGGCCCCCATCACACCCACTGTTAACGCTCCGGTGGATGGCCCCCGGCGGCTAGCAACGGTTTATATGTCGCCCACCCCAGACGACGCTGCCCAGCAAGCAACCCGCCTGGCTTATACCGCCACGCCAGCCCCCGCCGAGGCCCCGCCTAGCCCCACCCCGACCGTTTATATCGGTGTGTTTTTGGGCGATAGCGCCGCCAGCGTGCCTATGATCAACCCGCAGCAAGCCGGGGCCGCCCCAACGCGCACGCCGTTACCGTCTCGGTGCCCGCTACTACCGGAAACGGCGATACTGGGTACACGCTGGCAGACTTCGCTCATCGTCGGGGAGTTGGGATGTGCGATTGAGGGGTTCTTGCCGTTTAGCGGCCAGACACAACTTTTTGAAAACGGCGTGATGTACGTGCGCGGGGATGGCGGCGGGCAAGCCTGGGCGGTTCTCCCCGGTGCCCCAGGGGTGTACTGGTTTGTGGAGGACCCGCCCACCAACGCCCCGCCCGCCGTAGATGCGCCGCCGGGGTTGCAGGTCCCCACATCGGATTTTGGCCAACTGTGGGGTAGCCTGCCAGACATCCAGCAGCAGCTAGGGTTTGCCGTCCTCCCCCCAGACCAAGCAGATATGGGCGTGCAGCGTTTCGAGGGGGGCACGCTTTTCTACGATGGCGTGACGGGGGGCGTGTTTGCCCTTATGCCGGACGGCAGAGCTTACGGCCCGTATTAATCGTCCGCTGTGTTGGGCTGGGGTGCGTTCGGTCGCTCGGTCAGTTGTTTGAGTTGGATTTCGTAGATAGCGCGATGCTTAACCGCATCGCCAAAGATCGCCACGCCCGCATTGACCAACATCAACCCAAACGACCCCATAAAGAACCACCGCCAGAATCCCTTAGCGGACCCCTTCAACCAAGCGGCGTGCCCGATAATGCTGGCCCCGGCCCCGATAATCAATAACCCTAACGGAGATAAACGGCTCCACTGTTCATAATGTTCGTTCATTTGTCGTTCCGTTCTTCCTTAACGTGTATCTTGCCAAGATTGTAACGCAACTTGACGTTTAATGGGCGGGGCTTTGCCCCACCAAACCTGACGCATTTTGAATTTCACATAGAACGTAAGGTTACTTTTGTAGCCCGCGCATGGCGTCCTCGCCCTCCCCGACCGGTTCTTTGGTGGTCGTGATGCTGGTCCATTCGGGCTTATCGCCGCGTAGGTGGGCATAAATCGGCTTTTCGTTGCGCAGTAGGTCCACGAATACCGGTAAGTCCGTAAAGGGGACAAACATAAACCCTTTCTTTTCTTCCGTGTCAAAGGCGGGTTCTGGTAAGTCCTCATCGGGTTCGAGCTGGCAGCAATAGACGTCTAGCGTGTACTCGTCGCCCAGGCAACGCACGATCCCTTTGAGTAACACCAACTGACCGTTAAAATCCATGCGTTCCAGTTGGCGTAAAACGACCATATACTCTTTGACTTCAAATACTGCCGCATCAGACATATCGTGATCTCCCTGGTTTGTTAGATGAAATATACTCCCTAGTTTACCCTATTTTACAGGGGTGAGGCCAATTTTTGTTGTTGGAAAAGCTTGTGGGGGGCGGGGGTGAAGCCTCTGAGCAGTTACGCGCCGGGTTATGCGGGGAGCGTAAAGCAGAAGTGACCGCCTGGTTCGGCGGGGGTTGCCGGGATCACCCACATTTTCCCCCGGTGGACCTCGATCAGACTGTGCGCCAGTGTTAAGCCAAGCCCGGCCCCGTCGATTTTGTGCGATTTGGCGCTGTGGCCCCGGTAAAATAGGTCGAACACTTTTGGCGCTTCATCGGCAGATACTCCGTCACCATCGTCATGGACATGTACCAAGACAGCCGGCAGCATCACATCGACCGGGGCATGGCGGGGCAAGTCGTGCAAAGTTTCGATAAACCTTGCGCGGATCGTGATTGTGCCATCTTGCGTTTGATAGCGTATGGCGTTGTCGATCAACGCTTGTAAAACCTGATGAATCCGGTCGGGGTCGAGCGTAATCTGGGGCAGGTCGGTTTCAACATCAACCGTTATCTTGCTGTGCTTACCGGATACGTCGCAGGGTGGGGTTTCGGCGCGTAATTGCAATAGGGCGCTCAGGTCATACGGATAGCTATTGAGTTTAATCTCCCCGGCATACGCCCGCGTGATGTCTAGCAAAACGTTAAAGACATGGTTGAGCCGCCCGGCGCTATCGTGGATGATCTCGGCGTATTCCCTGGCGATGTTCGGCATATCATCGTCGTTCGCCTCCAAAATAAATTGGGCAAACCCGCTGATGGCGGTTAGCGGCGTTCGGAGTTCGTGCGATACCCGCGCCAGGAAAGCTGACCGGACCTTGACCGCCGTTTGTTTGGCTGTGACATCATGGAAGATAAACAACCGAGAGAAAACATTACTTGTATCCGGGTCATAGATGGGCGGACTATACCAGTTGATGTCGGCGGGCTGCCCTTCGTGGGTGACCATCTCGAACGCGCCGTGCAGGGTTGTTTGCTCTCGAAACGGGATACTTTTCCAGGCTTTTTTCAGTTGATCGCGCACGGAAGGCGGTACACGTATTGTCGCTAGCACATCATCTAGTTTTTGATGCGGGGCGTGTGGGTCGTATGGATAGTCAAACATTTCTAAGAAACGACGGTTCATCGAGATGACTGTGGCCCCGTTGGTACCCGGCACCGCCATCAACACGCCATCGTTAACGGCCTCCAGTAAAACGTGCCGTCCATGATGGTTCAGGTGGTTCTGGTGCTGTAACGCCTGGGTACTCAACACGTTCACAAGTAGTTTGGACAGGTCTTGTAGACCCTGGGCCTGCTCACCGCGTAGCCCAGCCGGGCTATCCGTAGCAACTAACAATAGGCCAATCCGCTGTTGTGGTGTGTTCAACGCCAGCAACACCCAATCTTGAACATGCGCGGTTTTCAACAGTCCTTGTAACAAGGCATCGTTGCAGATGTACTCGACTAGGCTGTCATTGGCCGTCACGATCCCATCATGATCTAGGCGTTGTAACAAGGCCTGATGCTCACTGACATATACCCGCGTCCCCAGCCCATACCCCCGCCCAAACTCGCGGCTCCAGATACCGACCAACTCGGCATACTCGGTCGGTTGGTCCGCTGTGAATCTATCTTGGCCGTATGTCATCAACACACACAGATTAACATCCGCCTCGAAGTACATCCGCTGGAGTAGATCAACAATGGCCTGCGGGGTTGTGGTTTGTAGCAACATCTTACAGATTGTCATAAGCCGCGCTTGGCGCTGAACCTGCTCCGCTTCCAATAAGCGCCCGGCTAAGCGACCCGCCTGTTGGAGCGCGTCTTGGTCGTGATGGGTGTAAGCCCGGTCCGCTTTTGACAGCACCCCCATGATCAATAGCTCATCGCCATGGGGATAACAAAAGGCGATCCCACACATATAGGGGCGGATGGCCTGCCCCACCAAGCTGATCACAGCCGGTTCGGTGCTGGTGGCATATTGGCGCAAGATACCACCAGCAATTGGGTTGGCTTGCTCGGCTGGGACCGCCAAAGAAACCCCGGAGGCCCCGCGCACTTCCAGGAAGTACAGATCGCCAGGGATGCGTACCTGCAACGTTGCTAGCAGGTAGCGGTAGTGTTCGTTTGTGCTGGTCATCGCCAGATGTGAAGATACCATCGACTACAGTAACCGATCTATTGCTGGACTTTTTCGCGTTCTGGGGGCCGTACCGTAAACATATAGCCCACGCCGCGCTCGGTGCGGATGTAGTGCGGGTGGTGTGAATCCGCCTCAAGTTTGCGCCGTAAGCGGTGCATATGAACCCGTAACGTATCCTCGAACACGTCATCAGAAGGCCACACTCGCGCAATCAACATGCGATTTTCTACCACCCGGCCCGCGTTGCGCAGCAACACATGCAGCAAAATAGATTCGGTCGGGGTCAGGCTATGGGTTTTGCCATTCACTTCTAACCGATTATGTGCGAAGTCGATATATAAATTCTCATCGATCTCAATCACGGGTTCGCTGGCATAATCTAAGCTGGGCATACGCGCTAACACCACCTGGATTCGCGCCTCGAGTTCGCGTAATTCAAACGGTTTGACGATGAAATCTTCGGCGTATTTGCGTAGCCCTTGCACAATCGTTTCGGTGTCGCTGGTGGATGTCACAAAGATAATCGGTACATCCGCCATGGACTTTAAGCGCGTTGCCACCTCAAAGCCGTGCATGGTCGGCAACGACAGGTCGATCATCGCCAGGTGAGGCAAGCCATCATCTTTCACATGCTGGATAGCTTCTGGCCCGTCATCCATCGCCACAACATCATACTCATGTCGTGTCATGTAATCGGTAATTAGTTTGCTGATGTTGGGGTCGTCCTCCACCAGCAGCAGCTTAATATTTGACATTTTCTACTCCAGGATTATTTTGATACTGCTGCTATATTCTACGTTCTATGTGAAATTCAAAATCTGTCAGGTTTGGTGGGGTTTCACGCCACACCCCGCCACTTTTTCTCGAAAAAGTGGACAAAAAGCGTCCATTTTCATTGAAAACACCCCCTCATTGCTTTCTCTGCTTCTTTTTTTCTGGAAAGTAAAGAAGAGAAAAACATAAAGATAAGCAGAAATCCGCGATTTCACACTAGGCGTATTCTGTAACAAATATACAGTAGGTGTAATGTTTTTGACAACTGTTTGTTACAAATTGTGCAACTATCCGGTGCTAACCGCACTTTTTAGGCTGGCATTGCAGAATCTCGCCCAGGTAGAATATTCGCAGTTCGCTACACCGGAGCGCCCCCCCCATGACCCGTGTTACCGCTATCATTCGCCGCCGCCGCGCCCAGCGTGCCCAGCGTATGGCCCAGGCGAAGCGCCAGCGAACGCTGCTATTAACACTGATCTTGTTGCTACTGGTGCTGGTGGTGCTTCCGGTTGGGGCAGGGGCGGCGCTAGGGCTCGCTTATTATGCCGATGTCGTCCAGGCCCTACCCGCCCCACAGCAAAACGCCCGCTTAGAAGCTACCCAGGGGCCATCGCAAATGTTCGACCGTACCGGCCAGGTGTTGCTGTGGTCGATTGAGGACCCGCTAGGCGATGATCGCGAGTGGATCGCGCTGGACGATCTGCCGGACCATGTGATCCAGGCGACACTTCTAAGCGAAGACCCGGACTTTCTCCAGGCGGCCGCGCCCTCATTGGTGGTTAACGCGCAACGTTTGCTACAAAATTACTTTTACGGCCCACTGGGGCCAGATGCGAGCCTCACCGGGCGCTTGGTTCGCAATCGGTTGGCCTCACCACCAGAGCAAGCCACCGCCGCCACTCGGGCACGGGAGTATGTGCTAGTAGCCGAACTCAACCGGCTGTATTCCGCCCAAGAGTTATTAGAATGGCACTTGAACACCAACTACTACGGCAACGACGCCTACGGGATCGACGCCGCCGCCCGTATCTACTTCGACCAACCCGCCGCCGCCCTGACCGTTAACCAGGTCGCCATGTTAGCCGCCATCCCGACCGCCCCGCAATACAACCCGGTGGATGATCCCATCGCCGCCCAGGGGCGGCAGGCCGCCCTGCTGCGTGAGATGCTCATCAACAATGTGATTTCGCAGGATGTGTACAACACCGCCGAAGAAACACCAACCCTCGTTCGCACAGACCCCGCCCAAGCGCCCGCATTTGCCCCCGCCTACGCGATATATGCCCGTCAACAGGCTGAGAACATCCTCACGACGCTGGGTTACGATGGCGTGCGGCTGGTTTCACGCGGGGGGCTACGGATTGTCACCGCGCTAGATATGACTATCTACGAACAAGCGACCTGTACACTAGAAAATCATCTGTCCCAACTAGCGGGGGCTGGCCTGCAATCGCCGGAAGCCTGTGTCGGGGTGGGTTATCTGCCCGTTACCGAGGCCACCAGCGCCCCCCCGGATAGCGGCGCAGTGGCCGTCGTAGATGTGCGCACGGGGGAGCTTGTCGCCGCAACCGGCGATGTCGTCAGCCCGACCCGCCAACCGGGGGTGGTGTTACATCCGTTTGTGTATATGGGCGGGTTCAGCCGGGCCTTTTACACCCCGGCCACCATGGTTTTAGATACGCCTCAACGCTTCCCCGGTGCGGCAGATGGCCTGATCTACACCCCACAGAACCCGGATGGCAGCTTTACCGGCCCGGTCAACTTGCGAGATGCGATGGCGCTTGGGTCGTTGCCACCGGTGGTTCAGGTCGCTAACACGCAAGGGCTAGATAACATTTTGAGTTCCGCCCGGCTGATCGGCCTGGAAAACCTGGATACCACCACTTACGACCTATCCCTATTGGAGCGCGGCGGCGGCGTATCTGTATTGAATACCACCTACGCCTACAGCGTTTTTGCCACCCTCGGCGAGATGCGCGGCGTCCAGGCGGCCACCCCGCAACGCGGCTTCCCCCCGCGTGATCCGGTTGCTGTCTTACGCATCGAAGATGCTGACGGCACGCTGTTGTGGTCCTACGATAGCGAAACCGACGTTCACATTACCCCTATCCTGGATGATGGGTTAGCCTACCTGATCAACGACATATTGGCGGACCAACAAACCCGCGCTAGCCGGTTGGGTGCCGGGAATTTGCTAGAAACGCCACGCCCGGCGGCGGTTGTCAACGGATATGTCGGCAACCGGTCGGCAGCCTGGACAGTTGGGTATTCGCCTGATCTGGCGGTGGGGGTATGGGTCGGGCGGGCGGATGAGGCCGAGATCGGGCTGGATGCGCAAGCCTTGGGTGTGGCGGCCCCCGTCTGGCGGGCGCTGATGGATTACAGCCACGACCGTTACGGCCTGGGGGCTGCCGCCTGGCCCCGCCCGGATAACATCGTTGAGGCGCGAGTGTGTGAACGATCCGGCTATCGCCCGAATGGGGCTTGCCCAGAACGCACCGAAATTTTCCTGGAAAACACGCAACCGCCCGATGTCGATACTTATTGGCAGCTTGTTGATGTCAACACCCAGACCAACCAACTAGCCACCGCCAACACCCCCACCAACTACCGTGAAGAACGCCGCTACTTTGTCCCCCCATCAGAAGCAGCGGACTGGTGGCAGGCGTCGCAGCCGCTTTCGGCGCAACTCCCGACCGAATACGACACCATCACCCGCCCGCAAGCGGTTAGCTCTACCGTCATCTTACGCCCGGAAGTTTTTGATTACGTCAGTGGTGAGGTTGATATTCGTGGCAGCACCGACGGCGAAAACTTGCAATATTATCAGTTGGCCTATGGACAAGGGCTTAACCCGTCGGAGTGGGTCGATATTACCGGGCAGCGCACGGATTACACGCCCGGCCAGAGCCTAGCAACCTGGGATACAACCAACCTGAACGGACTGTATAACTTGCGCTTCACGGCGGTGATGAGGGATAACAGCATCGACCCGTACATTGTACAGGTCACGGTCGATAACACGCCGCCTAGCATCGAGCTATCATCTGGGGGCGTGCCGGGGGAACCGTTTTCTTTCCTGGGCAATCGGGTGATCCCGTTGCAGGCCAATGTTGAAGATAATATCGCCATTGACCGCGTTGAGTTTTACTATGCAGGCGAGTTCGTTGGCACGGATGATCAGTTCCCGTTTGGCTACGAACACGAAATCCTGAGCGAAGGCGATAAAACCTTCCGGGCGGTGGCGTTCGATGCGGCGGGCAACCAGGCCAGTACCGAACTCACCGTGTCGGTTGTGCGGGGTGGCGGGTGATACCAGCAAACTTGGCTTTATCATAGCCCTCCATGGCGGCGGGTATGGGGGCAAAGCCACCACAAACCTAAGTGTGATTGCCCTACGCGCTTAGACCTGCGCTGGCGGCTGGCCGTCTGCCGGGTGTGCCAACACAAAGATCAGATCGCCACGTTTGGAGGAATTGAGCAAAAACAGGTTATAGATCGCCCAGGCCAAGAATTTTCGCCAGGGGCCGTAGGTGCCATCTGTGCCACTGCCGCCGGTTTGCGTCAGGTACCAGCGATACAATGGCGAATAGAACGGAAACCCCCATTCAACCACACGGTCGATCTCAAACCCGGCCTGGCGCATCTTCTCGACTAGCTCGCCCCGACGGTAATTGCGTACATGCCCCACCACTTCTTTTTCCCACTGTGGCAGATGTTGGCCCTGCACCGTTCCGATAACGGCATATTTGCGGGTCATGTGGCACATATTGCGTAGGGCGGCTAGGTCGTCCTCAATGTGTTCCATCACATCGACACTCACCGTCAGGTCGAATGGTTCGGTATAGCGTGCCAGCATATCATCGGTTTGCAGGTCTAGCGCGTAATATTCGCCGTGGCCTAACCGTTGCTCGGTGAGATTCACGCTAGCCTGCGAGTAATCGACCCCACCGATACGCTCGACACCGGGGTAGCGTGTCACAATTTCCTTGAGTGTTTCACCCTGCCCACACCCGACATCTAGCACACTCTGAAAAGTAAGTGGCGATATGAAATCGTGTATCCAACGCCGAACATGCCGGGAGTACGGGCCGTACTTTTTCATATCGTCCCAGCGTTGTTCCCAGGCGTGGTCGTAGTCGTAATGGGTGTGTGGTGTTGGTGTCATACCGGGTATCTCGTTCAAATGATAAGCGAATGCTTAGCATAGCACAGTTTAAAACCAAAAGAGAGCGCGTGTGCGCCCTCTTTTAGCCAACCTGAACGCTGGATGATGCTAGGCGCTGTTGACATTTACCCAAAAAAACTGGTGATTGTAGGGGTTCAGCGTGCTGACCCCAGGGCATAGCGTGCTATGCCCCTACGTTTTGAGCCGTTGTGGTCTTTACTTAGATCGAAATTCCAAATGTCAACACAACCTAGTTGCCGC
>DAOTUA010000091.1:0-11545 GCA_034437355.1 Anaerolineae bacterium
AAAGCGCCGGTCAAGGATTGCTAAATCCTTGTGGGGGTGTGGGGGCAAAGCCCCCACTATACTTTTTAACAATACAAAATGCTTTTTTTACGTCAATTCAGATTTGAAGCGATTGCCCTGCCCTCCACAAGCCCTCGGAACCCCACAATCACCGTTCTTTGGGTAAACGTCAACCGAACCTAGCGATCCACGTAAAGCATAGCACGGCAATAAGCCACACACTGTAACCTGGCTCACAGCGCGACGATGTGCGGGCATACCCGTTTGGCCCCTTAACCCTCGTTAAACGTTGGGAGAATAGGCCCTGAGTAGTCTATCCAAAAGGGGGGTATATTCGCTTTCCACGTAGTTTTTGCTGTATAGTGTGAACAGTGATTGTATGAGCGTGGAGCCACCCATGGAAAACGTAGAACAGGTGAAAGAAGCCCTACAGGGGCAGAATTATGTCGCCACTAACGAGATCGCAACGGTGATGTACCTGGCGGATAAACTCGGTAAGCCGCTTTTAGCAGAAGGCCCGGCGGGGGTCGGGAAAACCGAACTGGCCAAGGCGTGGTCCACGGCGACCGGTAAGCCGTTGATCCGCTTGCAGTGTTATGAGGGCCTGGACGAAAGCAAGGCGCTTTACGAGTGGGAATACGCGAAGCAAATGCTATATACCCAACTGCTGCGCGATAAGCTGAGTGACCTCATGGCCCAAGCGGATTCGCTCAATGAGGCGGCGAACATGCTCGCACAACAAGAGGACGCCTTCTTTAGCGAACGCTTCTTGTTGGCGCGGCCTTTGCTCCATGCGATCACCTCGGATGAACCGGTTGTGCTGCTGATTGACGAGATCGACCGGGCCGATGCCGAATTTGAGGCCTTTCTGCTAGAAATTCTGAGCGATTTTCAGGTGTCGATCCCCGAAATCGGGACGATTGCCGCCAAGCATCGGCCCGTTGTGCTGTTGACCTCTAATAACACCCGCGAGCTATCCGAAGCCCTTAAACGGCGGGCGCTGTATCTGTTTGTCGATTACCCAACCTATGATCGCGAATTGCAGATCGTCAAAATGAGCGTGCCGGACTTAAATGATCGCCTAGCACAACAGGCGGTCGAGATGGTGCAGTCGTTACGCGAGCTTGACCTGAAAAAGCAGCCAAGCGTATCCGAAACCATCGACTGGGCCAAGGCGCTGGTGATGCTCAACGCCAACAGCCTATCAACCGAGTTGATCGAATCCACTTTGACGGTCCTACTCAAGCACGAAAGCGACGTCAACAAAGCGCGACGTGTGTTGGGCCGGGGGGACGGCGGCTCGCATCCGCTAGACCCGCCGCTGTCGGGTGGCCCGCGTGGGCGCTGGAACTAGCCTTACCCTCATTGCTAGGTCGTGTTGACATTTGAAATTGCGATCTCATTAAAGGCCAAAACGGTTCAAAACGTGGGCGTAGCACGCGGCCCCCTGGGTTCAGCACGCTGAATCCTGACAATCACCGTTTTTTTGCGTAAACGCCAGAGGTAAAGTCATGAATTTAGGGATCAAACGTCGCAAGATCGAGGACAAGATCACCGAGCAGTATCAGGCGGTAAACTGGGGGGCGTCCCGCGCCGCCTGGGTCGATAGCGACACGTTCGAGGATTTTGTGTTTTCGTTCTTCGACCTACGCCGTTACTACGAAACATCGGATGATGTCGCCGTCGGCCTGGAGATACTGCGGGTCTACATGGACGGCTTACGCGCCCTGCAAGCTGCCGCGCAAGACCGCAGCCTGCCGTTAGCACGCCGGGAGAGCGCCCAACGGTTAATCTATGAGTTGAATCAGCAGGTCGAAGCGGTGATGTACGAAGTTGATCAAAACCGCCAACAGCCCCCCGCCAACAGTCAAGACGATAACGGCGGCGGGGTGTTAGCCTAAGTGCGGGTAGGGGGGCTGACGGCTCGCCACGGTCAGGCTGTTTACTTGGCCCGTAGCGCCTTCTGGACGGCAGCTTCAATGGCCGCGTCGATGTCTTGCTCGTTGTGCTGCTGGGCCGCCTTGGTCGGCTGATGCTGTGGCATAGCTTCCGGCGGTGTATCACTGATCTGGTTGATCGCGTCTAACACCTTAATGCCGCGTGCCATCCATACCTCTTTGTCGGCTTCGTAGTCCGCTTGGTTGAGCTTCCCGGTCGAAAAATCATGTTCCAGATCGCGTAGGGTCGCCATCACCTGCTCGTAGTAGACCAACAGGCGCTCAAGCTGTTTTTGGGCGATGTCGTCGTCCGTCTGCTCGTAAGAGCGAAAAAACGGAAAAGCCAACCATATCAATCCCAGGATCGCGATGATCCCCGCTACAATAATTGTTTCTGTTGTCGGCATTCTATACCTCTTCTGACAGCAGTTCGTCAACCACGCTGCTGATTTGTTCTTCAGTCACACCCGCATAGAAAAACTGCGCGATTTTCCCGTTTTGATCAATGATGAACGTCTCTGGGACGCCCTGAATGTTATATTGATTGCTGATGCGCGTCCCAATATCTGGGGCCTTCAGGTAGGTGATGTTAAACCTTTCGATAAATTCTAACGAGCGCGGCCCGTTATCCGAATAGGCAATCCCCACGAATACCACCTGATCGGTAGGTTCGTATTTCTCCCAGGCGGCCTGTAGGTCGGGGGCTTCCGCCTCACATGGCACACACCAACTCGCCCAGAAGTTAAGGACCACCACCTTACCGCGTAGGTCGCGCAGGTTGTAGGTTTCGCCGTCGAAGGTCGTAAACTCAAATACGGGGGCTTGTCCTTCTGTCGGTTGGCCTTGGTTCTGCTGTGCTAGCTGGAAGCCGACAATCACCCCGGCGATGAGCAACGCCCCCAGTAGCGCCATGTTCCCCGGTGTGAAAAACCCGCGCCTAGGGGCGTCTGTAAGGTGGGCATCCGGTTGGAGCAGGTCGTTATCCACTGTTTCTGTCATCTCACACGGCCTCTCATAAAATTAAGCTAACTGTTCAAATCACGTTCTAGCTGAGCGCGTAAATCATCCGGGTGATCATCGCTAGCCGCTTGGGGCATCGGCGTATCCGGCTGTTTACGATAGAACGTGTTCACAACAAAGGCGAGCAGGAGCGTGATCAGCACCCAGGGCGTAATCAGCGACATGCCACGCAGTAGCGGGTTCCGGGGGACGCCAACCACCATGTCGCCGAAGCGGTCAATAAAGTCGTTGATGATCTGCTCCTCAGTCCAGCCTTGTTCTAGATAAATACGGATCTCGTCGCGCCAGTCCTGGCAGGCGGCCGTGCCGCAGTCTTCTAGCGGGATGTTCTCGCAGACCGGGCAATACATCTTCTCGGCAACCTCGTTCACGTCGTCGGCAGTGACCGTCGTATCCTGCGCCGCGGTGGGGATCGCCCACACCACCGCCAACAGGACCACTATAACCAATTGCTTCAGCATTCGTTTTCCTCCCATTTACTTGCTAGTCGCCTGCGCCAGCGAGCGCACCGCCACGCGGGGCGGCTACGGTCTTACGCATCCGTTCTGGCAGCAGTTCACGCGGGTAGGTCGATAATATCGTGCCCACAATCAAGATGAAGCTGCCCCACCAGACCAGATTAACAAGCGGGTTCACATACACCTTAAATGTGGCGCTCTCGAAGTTAATCACCTCCCAGCCGGTTAACAGCACGTAGAAGTCGTTTTCTAGTGTGCTGTGCGAGCCGGCAATCGTCATGCTGTTCATATCCTGGTTGCCGGGGAAGAAATCGCGGCGGGGGCGTAACTGGGCCACTTCACGCCCGTTGCGGGTGACGCTCACCTGGGCAATGTCCATGATGCGCCCGTCCTGGGTGATCTGCCCGCCAAGGAAGTTATCGTAGGTCATCTCGTAGCCGCCGATCTCCAGGCTCTCCCCCACCTGTAGCGTCTGTTGGGTTTCTAGCTGGAATAACGTACTGCCGATCACCCCGACCCCCATCACGGCGATACCGATATGGATAATGTACCCCCCATACCGGCGCGGGCTACGCCCCAGCAACGCCCAGAACGCCGCGAACGGGTTTTCCCCCCGGCCCCGCATACGGGCACGCACGCCCCGGTAAAACTCGTAGATGGCGACGGCGGCAGCAAAACTCACCAGCGAATAAGCAAACAACGCCCCCGGTGTGTTCATCCCCCCCACGTAAAACAAGCCAACCGCAATCGCCGTCAGCACCAGCGGGATCACCAGCGATTGCCTCATCCGCTTGAGCGACGTTGCCCCCCAAGCCGAAAGCGGCGCGATCCCCATTAACAGGTACATTAGCCCGAACAGCGGCGGCGTCACCCGGTTGAAATAGTCCAGGCCAAGCGTAATGTCGGTATCCATGAATAGCTCGGATGTGATCGGCGCGCCGAAACTCCCCCAGAAGATCGCAATAAACAACGCCAAGAACACAAAGTTATTCAGCACGAACAGCGATTCCCGGCTGAACAGGTTATTGAACTGATGATCGTCGCGCAGTTCGCCCCGGTTTTGCCGCCACATGATCATCGCCACCCCGATCACCGTCAGGCTGAACCAGAAGAAGAACATCGGAAAACCGATCTGGCTGCGGGCGAAACTATGGACGCTATCGACCAACCCGGAACGGGTGGCAAACGTGCCAAACATCACTGACGAAAAGGTCAGGATAACCAGATACATATTCCAAACCTTCAGCATCCCGCGCTTTTCCTGGATCATCACGCTGTGTAAAAAGGCGGTCCCCATCAACCACGGCAAGAACGCCGCATTTTCCACCGGGTCCCAGCCCCAGTAGCCCCCCCAACCCAGAACATCGTAGGCCCACCGGCCACCAAGCACCAACCCTAACGACAAAAACAACCACGCGATCAGTGTCCAGCGCCGGGTTGCTTTGATCCAATGGGTCGATAAATCGCCAGACGCTAACGCGCTCATCGCAAAAGCAAACGGAATCACAAACCCGACAAAGCCCAGGTACAACATCGGCGGGTGAATCGCCATGCCGAAGTGCCGCAATAACGGGTTCAGCCCCTTGGCGGTTTCGGCAAGTCGTTGTTCAGATGGGGCCAGCGTTTGCGCCGGCTGGAAGGTGCTTTCCACCACCTCATTTGTTGGGCTGATCCAGTAGCGCGTAAACGGATTCTCCAAAAACACCGACAGCGAAAGGAAAAACGCCAGCACAGCCATCGCAAAGGCGATGAAATACGGCATCAGGCGGCGGTCACTTTTCCAGTTCGACCAGACCGCCACGGCTGTAAACCCACTCATCAAAAACGACCAGAAGATCAACGACCCAGCTTGCGACCCCCAGATGGCGGTCCACCGGAAGAAGGCGGGCATATCGGGGCTACTGACGGACCACACGTAACTGATCTGGTATTGTTCGTTAATAATCGCAACATGCAACAACCCGGCAGTGAGTGTCATCATGGCGAAGGTGAACCAGACCGCGTTCCGGGCGCTAACGACCAGGCGCGTATTGCGCGTTTGTGCGCCAATGACACTTGCACCTATCGAATAGAACGTTCCGACAAAGGCGAAGATAAGCGCCAAGTAACCAAGTTCTGCGTACATAGGGGGGGACCCTTCCTGAAAAATACAATTATTCGTGATGTGCTGCTGTGGGGTCTTGTTGGTGTTAGTGGCGGTATCACAGCACCATATATTGGATTATTTCTGATTATATGAGAAAAATTCCGCCAAATCCATAGCTACCCAAAATTTGACAAGGCCACAGTTATCTTGCACACTCTATGAAACTATGTTAATTCTCGTCAAAATCTTTGATAATGTATTGATACGTGCATCAAATGCAGTATTCCACCTAAGTAAACAATAATTTTAAGGAGGCTATCCTTTGGGTGTTTTACTAGAGGTTAAAGACCTTGTGGTACGTTTCCACACCCAGGAGGGAGTGGTTTACGCTGTCAACGGGGTAGACTATCAATTAAACGAAGGCGAGACCCTCGGCGTTGTGGGGGAGTCCGGTTCTGGCAAAAGTGTTCACTTGCTAGCGATGATGGGGCTAATCCCCCAACCGCCAGGGAAAATCGAACGGGGACAAGTGATCTTTGAAGGGCGCGACCTGCTCAAACTTTCCCCCAAGCAGATACGAGCCATTCGCGGCGACAAAGTCGCGATGATCTTCCAAGACCCCATGACCAGCCTCAACCCGGTGTTGCGCGTCGGTACGCAGATCACAGAGGCGATC
This sequence comes from Anaerolineae bacterium, assembly GCA_034437355.1. Classification (GTDB taxonomy): domain Bacteria; phylum Chloroflexota; class Anaerolineae; order Aggregatilineales; family Phototrophicaceae; genus DAOTTY01. Next base: position 6,178 of record DAOTUA010000091.1, read on the forward strand.
CGGCTGCACAAGGGCCTCAGCCAGAGCGCCGCCCGCAAACGAGCCACCAAACTGCTAGACTTGGTCGGGATTGCCGACGCCGCCCGCCGCCTGGACGATTACCCGCATCAGTTTTCTGGCGGTATGCGCCAGCGCGTGATGATCGCCATGGGCCTCTCCTGCGACCCGCAACTGTTGATCGCCGACGAACCGACGACCGCGCTCGATGTCACCATCCAGGCACAGATTATCGACCTGGTGAAAGACCTCAAAGCAGAATTGGGGATGGCGATGATCTGGGTCACGCACGACCTGGGCGTTGTCGCCGGGATTGCCGACACCATCAACGTGATGTACGGCGGGATGATCGTGGAACGTGGCCCCATCGAAAAAGTGTTTGGCGACCCAGCCAATGCTTATACACTCGGCTTGCTCAATAGCCTACCGCGTATGGACCAACGAGCCGCCGACCAACGCCTGGAGCAGATCGAAGGTGCGCCACCCGATATGCGCAACGAACCCGTTGGTGACCCGTTCGCACCGCGTAACCCATATGCCACCGAACGCTGCTTCAAAGAAATCCCGCCGCTAACCCCGATTGACGACCATAACCCGGACCACCTGACGCGCTCTTGGTACAACCTGCGCGAAGCACGTCAGCAAACCGCACAGGCTTAGAGGAGATACCATGGCAACGCTTTCTAGTAACGTCAATGAACAGCGCGTTAAACTTGGAGAACCGATCCTGGAGGTGAAAAACCTCGTCAAGCACTTTCCGATTACATCCGGTATTATCTTTCAGCGGCAGGTCGGGGCGGTGAAGGCCGTCGATGACATCAGCTTTACCATCTACGCTGGCGAAACCCTGGGGCTGGTGGGCGAGTCTGGCTCCGGTAAGAGTACGACCGGGCGCGCCATCCTACAATTGCACGAACCAACGGCGGGTCAAGTCATCTTTGAAGGGCGCGATCTCGTCACGATGGGCCGTAGCGACTTACGTCAGATGCGCCGCCGGATGCAGATGATCTTCCAAGACCCTTATGCCTCGCTCAACCCACGTATGACGGTCGGGCGCATCATCAGCGAACCGCTGCGTATTCACAAAACCATGCCCAACCAGCGCGAGCAGATGGAATATGTTGAAAGACTGCTAGAGCGCGTCGGCTTGAATCCGTATTACGTGAACCGCTTCCCGCATGAGTTTAGCGGTGGCCAACGGCAACGCATCGGCATTGCGCGGGCGCTGGCGCTTAACCCGTCCTTCATCGTGGCCGATGAGCCAATTTCCGCGCTAGACGTGTCGATCCAGGCACAAGTCGTCAACCTGCTACAAGATTTACAGGAGGAGTTCAAGCTAACCTATCTGTTCATCGCCCACGACTTATCTATGATCCGTTACATCTGTAAGCGGGTGGCGGTCATGTTCCAGGGCAAGATCGTTGAACTCGCCGAAACCGACGAACTCTACGAAAACCCGATCCACCCGTACACCAAGGCGCTACTTTCCGCTGTTCCTATCCCGGACCCCGTGGTCGAAAAGCAACGCCGCCGCATGGACCCAGACCCAGACGCCTACCAGGAGAAAACATCCGAGTTGGTGGAGGTTTTGCCGGGGCATTTTGTCGCCGCGAGCAAGGCCCATCTTGCCGGGTAACCCCCACTCCAACACATCGGGCGGATCACTATATTCGCCCGACCGTATGCTGTTGCTTCAATGTGATAGCCCGGCATAATAACGCCTTTTTAATATGTTTTAGCTATACTAAACGAAAACAGGCCAAGCATGGAGCGTCATCAATACCGTGACCTGGGAAAAACCAGTTGCCAAGGCCCTAAGCCACATCGAACATGGGATCGATCGGTTTCGGCTAAGCATGATGAACACTTTTGGCGTGCGCAAACCCCTGCGTATTCTAACCTACATCGGGCATGGGACCGACAAAGCCGTTTATCTGCGCGGGCGCGTGCTGCTAGAAAATAAGGTGCGTAAGCCAAACCGTACCGATAAGGTATGGACCAACATCAAAAATATGTACCGCCGTTTTGAGAGTGACGAAATCCCCTATGCACAGGTGCAAGCCACCCTCGGCAGCGCGACACAAACCGCCCAATGTGATGAAGAAGGCTTTTTCGAGGTGGTGCTGGCCCCCGATGAAGGCATCCCACGCGATGCGTTCTGGCAGTCGGTGCAGGTGATGGTGGTCGATACGCCGATCCATACGCTCGATACATCCGACGCCAAAGTAGACGCCCGCGTCATTGTCCCACCAGCAGATGCACAGTTCGCCGTGATCAGCGATTTAGACGATACCGTAATGAAAACCGACGCGATCCACCTGCTCAAGATGCTGCGCAATACGATCCTGGGCAATGCCTATACACGCCTCCCTTTTGATGGCGTGGCGACCTTTTACCAGGCGCTACAGCGTGGCACCCACCAGACCCACAACCCGATCTTTTACGTCTCCAGCAGCCCATGGAACCTGTACGACATGATTGTAGACTTCTACCGCATCCGGCAGATACCCCAGGGGCCGATCTTCCTACGCGACATCGGCATCACCCAACACGCGATCGGTGGTCAAGGCCATATGGATCACAAGCTGACTTACATCAATACCTTAATTCAACGCTACCCGGCCCTCCCCTTTATTCTGATCGGTGATAGCGGGCAGAAAGACGTAAAAGTGTATAAAAAGGCGCTAGAACAAAACCGTGGCCGCATCCCCGCGATCTACATCCGCGATGTGAATAATAACGACCGCCGCCAAGCCGAGATCGAAGCGGTAGCGCGAGAAGTGCGGGCCTTGGGTGGCGAGATGTTACTCGTAAAGGATACTTGGCAAGCTGCCGAACATGCCGCCGCCAACGGGTTTATTGACACCGCCTACCTCGCTCAGATTCGGGCCGATTGCCAGGCCGATTCCCCCCCCACCTAACCGGTCACATCCCAGGCGGCAATCTCCGCCATGACCTGATGATGGGTCGGGTCCAGGTTAAGCGGGGTCAGGCTGGCATACCCGTTATGAACCGCCCATAGGTCCGTGCCGAGCGTATCGGTAACGCCCGTCGGGACATCCCCCACTACCCGAACCGTATCGCCATCCCGGATGATCTCATCGTTGTAGATGCGAACCCCCGTGCGCGTCAGCCGTATCCCCTTCACATCGACCTGATGCGGCACGTTCAGGTTAAGCACGGTAAATTCTGCCATGCTGTGGTCAAGCATCCGGGCGACGACCCGCGCCGCCAACCGCGCCGCCACCACATAATCCTCAACTTGATCGGCGTCGTGGTTATCTAGCGATACCGCTAACGCTGGGATACCCTGGATCGCCGCTTCGATAGCCGCCGAGACCGTCCCACTATAGAAAATATCCTGCCCCATATTCGCGCCTCGGTTGATCCCAGAAACGACTAGGCGCGGGGGCCACGCGACCAGTTTATGCGATGCCAGCGCAATACAGTCGGCGGGCGACCCATGCACCGCCATTGCCGGGACGCCGTTGGCAAGTGTTAAACCTTCCACTACCTTAATGTCCTGAAACAACGTGATCTTATGCCCACTCATGCTCTGGTTTTCCGCTGGGGCGATCACCTGTACCTCGTCCGCTAATTCACGGATCGCCCCGGCCAATGCCAAAATACCAGCCGCGTTCACCCCATCATCATTTGTTAACAATATGTACGTCATGGGTTATTGCTTTCTGTTTAGCGGTCTCTCATCGTTTGGGTACACAGGGGAAGCCATCCCCCCCCGGCACTATGTTTCGCGCCCCAGCAACGGCCCCGCTTCTAGTAGAGTTCTAACTTGCTAAATGGGTCCGAGTGGTTCATAGTATAAACGAACGATATTTTTTCCCCGCTCAAATTATCCTACTTAATTCAAAACACCAATAATTTTCACAATCATCTTCACAAAACATTGATAAGATGTAGATATGGTGTTTGCCCCAGGGTTAGGACCATATTATACCTATTGTCGGTTTCTGTACACGACAGAAAGGTGTGGCGAATATGTCATATGATCCAGGTTTCCGAAACAGTCTCGTTGAAGGTATGAACCGCTTCCAGGGGGCACGGATGCGTGCTTTCTGGGAAGAAGCATTCGCCTTGTTGCGTGGTCGTTCCGTGAGGTTAATGAGCTTCGACGAGATCCGAACGCGGTTGCATCTCAGCGACGAAAGCTACAAAGGGCTACGCAATATCGAGTTAGATAAGATCGTCGGGAGCGTGGGCCGTTACCGCGATTTCACATCGAACTTTATGCCCCGCCGGGGCAAAATGCAAGAACGCTGGAGCCGCATCTACGCCCAGGCCAACAGTATGCAAGGGTTACCCCCTATCGAAGTGTACAAAGTCGGTGACGTCTACTTCGTGCGAGATGGTAACCACCGCGTATCGGTGGCGCACCAACTCAACATGAAAACCATCGAAGCCCATGTGACCGAATTACGATCACCGATCTGCCTCAAGCCGGGGATTTCTCGTGAAGAACTAGACGAGGCCACTGCCTACGCCCAGTTCCTATCGGAAACGCGCCTATCGAACATTCGCCCGCATCACCAATCCCTGCAACTGAGCGAGCCAGATCGCTATGGCGAACTCCTGGAGTATATCCACCAACACCACGACATCTTACAGCAGATCGAAGGCCGCGAGGTCCCCCTACGTGACGCCGCCGCCCACTGGTACGATAACGTCTACCGTCCAGCTGTAACGCTCATCCGCAAATACGAAATTATGTCCGGCTTACCCACCCGCCAACAAGGGACGCCCCGCACCGAAGCCGACCTTTTCCTGTGGATGGTAGCCCACCTGCACGAACTCCAGGGCCGCACCGGTTCGACGGGCACGCCCCGCTACGGTGACGCGCTAGCCGATTTCTTAGCGGAGAAAGATTTATCGGTGCCATCTCGGTTGGTCCAAGAAGATAACGAGGATGCCCTCATCACCCGAACCCAGATTATGCGGGCGATGCACCGTCACGACAATCACGGCCCTTTTAGTGGCGATAATAGCCATCAACAACGTCACACTGCTTAGGCCACCCCCCGCAGCGGAGGGTCGCCGTACCCTCCCGCTACCAACCTTTTCCCTCTACAATAGAAACTGCTCAGGGGTTTCACCCCGGAACCCCCACAGGCTCTTGCAGTAGCCTGACTAAAACTTTAGCTGTGAAATCGTAACTACTCAGCCCTCACCCCAACCCCTCTCCCAAACGTGCCTTTGGCACTGGGAGAGGGGCTAAATCACGCGATGAGAAGTCCCCCTCTCCCCGCGAAGCTGTGGGAGAGTGGGATTTAGGGGGTGAGGGCGGGTGCGATACCGTAAGATGTGTTTAGTATCTGAGTAGTTACGTGAAATCTTCGATTTCACAAAAAATAGG
>DAOTUA010000092.1:0-15569 GCA_034437355.1 Anaerolineae bacterium
CTCTCCCACAGCTTCGCGGGGAGAGGGGGACTTCTCATCGCGTGATTTAGCCCCTCTCCCAGTGCCAAAGGCACGTTTGGGAGAGGGGTTGGGGTGAGGGCTGAGTAGTTACACTTTTTTTGGAAAAAGTGGTGGGGTATGGGGTGAAACCCCACCAAACCTGACGCATTTTGAATTTCACATAAAATGTCCGTATGAAATTTTGAAGTGATTGCCCTATTCAAAATGATGTTAACATTGTCGGTAGCAATATTGACTGCTAGTATTAGTGTAACAATAAAGCATAAAATGGAGCGTTCAAGATGAAGTTAATTCGGTGGGGGGGACTAGGGGCTAGTATGGCCCTTGTTATTATCTCTATTATATTGTTGCTGAATTTCACAGCACTAAACCCGACTGGGCGGCGATACTCTAGTCAGCCTGTTGTTACGCTTGGTTCATCCTCAGCAATTGGCCTGAGTGCCGAACGCATATTAGCAGCAGACTTGAGACTGCCCCGCAATGATGACCCGGATCAAAGACAGTGTATTTGTAACTCACCGAATCGCACTACAGTTTCTCAATGCAGAGTGTGCATAGCATATAGTCAATCGGTTGCAAGTTATAGACGCCCAGACTTTGTATCAACAAATTTCATAGCCGAATCTAAAAATCGTTCCAATGCTTTATATACTGATAATCAGCTGATTGAACAAATTGGTGACTACACAATTGCTGCACGTGCTTTAAATGTTCCCCTGTGGATTTATGTTCGCACAGACACAGAAATAGATGAGGAATATTACAGGCTGGTACGCGGAACAGGTGGTAATATTATTCATTACTTCCGCACAGAAGATTACACAGACCCAATTGATCGTGCGGCAACTTACGGAGTAGGCATCGGCGGCGTAGGATTAGTTCTATTCGGGTTGTTGATGTTTATACCCTGGAATCGTGGAGGTGGAACCACAAAAGCGCCAACACCCAAGCCGAAGCCCAAACCCAAACCATCGGACGCGAATGATCCGATAAACCGCGCTAGTCAGTCGGTCGATCAATTTGCGGGTTTTGTGGAAAAGTCAAAAGAGAGTTCACAACGTAAGATTGATCAAGAGACAGCTAGAGAAGATATAGATTGACCCCATGACCCGGAAGCGTAATGATTACGACTGGATGCGTCTCACCTTAGCCGAGGCCGCCTGTGCCCTGGAACATGCCGACGTGCCGATTGGTGCATTGGCGGTCCGAGACGGCGAGATCATCGGGCGGGGGCATAATCACCGTGAGGCTGACAACGACCCGACCGCCCACGCCGAGATGATCGCTATTCGGCAGGCGGCGGCCCATCTTGGGCACTGGCGGCTAGAAGATGTCACACTGTACTGTACGCTAGAGCCGTGCGCGATGTGCGCCGGCGCGATGGTTTTGGCGCGGTTGCCGCGCCTGGTCTATGCTACGACGGACCCGAAAGCCGGGTGTGCGGGCAGCATCATGGATATTATCCGCCATCCCGCCCTGAATCATCGGGTAGATGTGACTGCCGGGGTGCTGGCAGATGACGCCGCCGAGCAAATCCGGGCGTTCTTCCGGCAGCTACGCGCCGATGGGCAGAAGTAGCCCTTTACGCTCCAATTTGAACGGGTATAATCTTCACTTACTTTTGGGAGAGGTGCCGGAGCGGTCGAACGGGCTCGTCTCGAAAACGAGTGTAGGGCAACCCCCTACCGAGGGTTCGAATCCCTCCCTCTCCGCTTAATTGACTTTTACCCCGTGTGCATCCAAGATCGCCCACAACTCATCCCCGATGTTGCGCACGTCCATCACAGCGGCGTTTTTGTCGCTCAACACCACGGCGCTAATCATCCACCCGACCCGTTCCGCATCGGAGAGCGTGCCATCAGCCGCCATGCGATCAAAGCGGTCCTTCATCGGCCCCATGGTATCGGCGGGTTGGGCGCGGATATGGGCGATCATGGCGGTATCGACTACACCCGGATAGACCGAGTTGACCGTGACGCCGGTCCCGTCAATTTCGGTGCCGGTATGTCGCGATAGCATATCCAGGGCCGCCTTGCTCACCGAGTAGCCGCCCATACGCGGTTTACCGTTGTCGCGTGCAACCCCAGAGCCGATATTGATCACACGTCCGTAGCCGTTGGCCTTCATCGCCGGGTAGGTCGCCCGGATGAACGCATACGGGGCGACGACGTTCACCTGCTGCGTGAGTGCCCATGTCGCCGGGTCGGTCGCTTCTAATGGGCCAAGCGTGCCGAGTGTGCCGGCATTGTTGATCAAAATGTCGATGCGGCCTAGCTGCGCAGCGACCGTCTGCACCACGCGCTCGACATCTGCCAACAGCGAGACATCCGCCGGGACCGCCAACGAGCGCACCCCCAGCGCGTGCAACTCGGCAGCTACCATGTCGATCTGTTCCGTGCTACGGGCGGTAATCGCGACATCCGCCCCTAACTTTGCCAGCGCCAGCGCGATGCCGCGCCCGATGCCGCGCCCGCCACCTGTGACCAGCGCAATTTTGCCTTTCAAGGGCGTTGACATGGTTATTTCCACTTAATCGTACAACCGACCGGGTCCGTGTGGGTGACGGGAGGCGTGTTACCAGCTAAGATCGCATCCAGGGCATCACGCAGGTAGGTTTGCTGCACATCTTCCGGCGCTTCGTAGTTATCATCTATTGTGCCGTGATATTGCAGCGTGCGTTTGTCGTTAAATACAAAGACCTCCGGCGTGCGTTGTGCGCCGTAAGCCGTGGCGATGGCTTGCGTTTCGTCGTGCAGATACGGGAAGTTCCACTGATTTTCTGTGACGTGTTGTTGCATTTTCTCGAAGCTATCTGCCGGGTATTTTTGGGCGTCGTTGGCGTTGATGCCGATCAACTGCACGCCTTTGTCGGCATAGTGCGCCTGGATGTCGATCAGGCGCGGTTCCCAAGCCAAGGCATACGGGCAATGGTTACACGTGAAGACAATCACAAGCACTTTTTTATCGGTGTAATCAGTTGGTGTGTGGGGTTGCCCGTCCGTGGCTGGCAACGAGAAATCGATCAGCGGTTCACCTTGTGTTAATGCCATGAGTGGTTTATACCTCCTGTTTAGCGTCTAAGAGCGCCTTACGAATCATTTGTGGGGATGGCATGGCAGAAAATCGACCGTCGGCCCACTGATACACCCGGCACGCCAGATAATGCCCGGCGTTGGGGTCGGTGGGGGCGATGTCGCGCCCGTTGATGCGGATGGTCGGGGAACCGGGGAATTGATGCTGTTGGGCTTCGGCGTCGGTTTCTACCTGGATGATGGCGACCTGCACCGAAATACCCTCGCTAGCCATCACATCGCGTAGACGTTGTAGCGCGTCCTCATGCGAAGGGCAATCGTCAAAGTACAGAAATTCAATTTTCACAGATAACCTCCATCCTTTTACTACTCCATGTTATAGACGCTATTCCCCCGCCACAATCTTACTATATCGCAAAGGCTCCGGGGTTTCGCCCCGAACCGCCACAAGCTTTTGCAAAAGATTGACCAAAACTTCAGCTGTGAAAATCTTCGGTTTTCAACAAAATAGTTGTTACAACTCAGGTGATTTGCTTGAACACACCAAGATCAGAGTGGGGTGAGCATAGCCGAAGGTGGTAACAAACCCTCCCTCCCGCCGCTAAAACGGCGATAGTGGGGGAAGGGTGGCGCATTAGCGCCGGGTTGGGGGGGCAGGCTGAGTCGTTAGGAAGCTATCCGCTATTTCACATCGGATATTTACTATATCGGGTATAATTGAGTTTTTACAATATGTGTGCGATATGGAAAGTTAACACAATGACCCAAGTGATTTCTGTATTCGGTAGCTCGATGATCAAGCCGGGCGACCCAGACTATACGGACGCGCAAGCGGTCGGGGGGGCACTCGCGCAGGCCGGGTATGCTGTCATGACCGGGGGGTATGGCGGCCTGATGGAAGCGGCCAGCCGGGGCGCGAACGAGGCCAACGGGCATGTGATCGGTGTGACGGCTACCCCGATTGAGATGATCCGCCCTGGTATAAAGGCCAACCGTTGGGTGAAAGAAATCGTGCCGAATACTACCTTAGAAGCTCGGCTAGACTACCTGATCAAACAGGCCGCTGGTTATGTGATCATGCCGGGGGGTGTGGGCACGCTTAACGAATTGATCCTCACATGGGAGTATATGCGCGTGAACGTTATTCCAGTTCGCCCGCTGGTGTGCTTCGGCCAACGCTGGGAGCGCGTCTTAACCGCCTTCATGGATGAGCGTTACGTGCCCGACACACACTGGGCGATGATCCGCTATGCTCATTCGGCTGCCGAGGTCGTCAAACAACTTCAATCGAAAGGTTAACCCCATGCCAAGCTATCAAAAACTGCGCCAGCAAAAAGATGACTTTTTCCGAGGTCACCCACATTCGCCACTCACCCCCGATCAACAGCGCACGTTTACCGGGCTGGTCTACTATGCCCCGAACCCGGCGTTGCGCCTCAATGTGACGGTGGAACAGACCCAACAACCGCAGCGCGTGCTGATCAACACCACTGGCGACGAACTCCGACCGTTTTTTAAGTTTGGCGCGTTCGCTGTCTCGGTTGAGGGGGCATCCGTTAGGCTGACGATCTATCGCTCCGATGACGACCATTACTTTCTACCGTTTGCCGATGCCAACGCCGGGATTGAAACTTACCCCGCCGGGCGCTACCTGGACTTAGAGCCAGGGCTGGGCGGCGTCTTTACAGTCGATTTTAACCTGGCCTACAACCCGTATTGTGCCTATAACGACTTGTACATCTGTCCGATCACCCCCGCCGAAAACCGGGTTGATGTTCCCATCCGGGCAGGGGAGAAGTTGCCGCAGGGCGAATGGGTCGGGGCGTAGCTATCGCTTGTATGGCTAGGCGTAGGGCTATTGCAAAGTCCTTATGGGGGTGATGGGGGCAAAACCCCCGCTATACGTTTTAACAAGGTATACTGCACTTTTGACGTTGATTCAGTTTTGGTGCAATTGCACTGCCTGTCAGCCGGTATATTTTGGCAACATGCGGACCAGCAGTATAATATGGAAACATACATCGGCAAATTTAGCGGGTAAAACGTTATGGATGTTGGGGTACGCATACAACAATACGAAGTAATCGAACACATCGGGCGCGGCGGCATGGCCGATGTGTGGTCCGCACGCGATAGCTCACTGGGGCGCATGGTGGCGATCAAGACGATCTCGCCGGACCTATCCACCGATCAAGACCCAATCCAGATGTTCGAGCAAGAAGCCCGGACCATCGCCAACCTAGAACATCCGCACATCTTGCCGATCTACGGCTTCGGTCAATACGAGGGCAAGCTGTATATTATCATGCGCTACGTTACGGGCGGGTCGTTGGAGGACCTGCTCAAAGATAAGGCCGTGACCTACAAACAGACGGTGCGCGTTGGGCGGTCTTTAGCGGAAGCGTTACAACACGCCCATAGCGAAAATGTCGTCCACCTGGATTTAAAGCCGCCTAACGTGCTGCTAGACAGCCGCCGAGTCCCCTACCTGGCAGATTTCGGGCTGGCAACCGCGCTCGGTGCAGATGGACGAGCCAAGAACCCCGGCGCAGGGACACTGCTCTATATGGCCCCAGAGCAGATGACCGCCGAAGAAATCGACCATCGGGCCGATATTTACAGCTTTGCGCTGGTGCTGTTCCATATGCTGACGGGGCAGCTTCCCTTTAACGGACGCCAACCGCTTTCGTTGCGCCAACTGCAATTTCAGGACCGCTTGCCGCATCTGGCAGACATTAACGCCGACCTCCCACCGGACCTAACCGATGTTTTACGGCAAGGCACCGCCCTACAACCCCAAGATCGCTACGCCGATGTGATGCAACTCATGGAGGATGTGGCGCAGGTGATGGGTATCGCTGGCTCACCGACCAAAGCGCAAAGCAGTGGGGCCGGGACAACCGCTTTTACCGACCTCATTAGCGGGTTCGACCCGGAAGCAGTCGAGCAGAGCGAAGCGGAGGATATTTATCAGCGGGCGCACCAGGCATGGGCCGGGGGGTATGGGCGCTTTCTGCTCAGTATTACGCATTTTATGGTGATGAGCGACTTTTACGCCCAGGCCGATATTCATAACTTGGAGATCGACCGAGATGGGCTGCAACTTCTGTTGCGCGGCGCACTAGAACACGACTACAACATTGATTACTGGTGGCAAGAACAACCGGATAACGACAGCCGGCGGTGGGTCTGCTTACACGCCATCCGTAGCGAGAACCCGCAGGCCCGCATCCGCGCCTACCAACGCTTGCACAACCTCCCGGATGCCTCGCCCCCCTTGATCGCCTCGCAGATGGCGCAGGCCCTCGCGCTAGAAAACAACGAAGCGGCTATACTCGCCGCGCTCACTGTGTTTTCCGAGCGGACGCGGTTTATCCCAGATGGCAATCAGATCGCCCGCAAGGGGCGCGGGGGTGGGCGTACCACTGTGATCGATACGATTATGCGCGATCAACTCCAGATCATTTCCGGTACCGATTGGCGACCGTTCGCTTACAGTGAGGAAATTGACGAACGAGTAGCGGATATTGCGTTAGATGGCAGGTCAAATGAGGTGCGCACGCTGGCGGCACGCACCATAGGCCGGATGCGGTCCGTAGCGGCTATGGAATACCTGATGGAGAAGTTCCACACCAAGCCAACAACGCCACCGCCGTCCACCCGTTCGTCTCAACGAAATCGGGGTGAAGCGATATTCGAGCAGTTGACCAACCGCAGCTACAATCAATATTTTGGGACGATCAAAGTGTTGGCGTATGTCTTAGACGAAGTGCCCGCGCTCCCTGCTGATGTCCCGTTTAACCTACGCCTGGCCGCCTGGTTGCGGAACACATTCCGCCGCCTAACGGAAAACCCGATGGGGATCGTGTGGGCGTTTACAGCCGCGCTGATGCTGGGCTGGGTAGCGATGGGCCAACACGTTTACCGTATCTTCCGGGCACAGGCGATCTTCAATCAACAGCGCATCCTCAACACCTTTGCCATTGGCCTGTTGTTCGGTTTCTTTGTCGGCGTCCTCAATGTGATCGCCAAAACAATGCCGGAGCGATTACGCGGGTTCTGGCCCAATTGGACTCGTTTACTGTGGAGTGGTTTAAGTGCTTATTACCTGAGCCAGTTGATCTGGTGGGCGTATGTGTGGGCGCTCCTCAACCTGGACTCGCCGCCGAAAGAGATTCTTGTGATCACCGGGGTGGGGACGGCGATAGGCTTTGTGTTGCCCGCGATGATCAAGATGCGCGGTTGGTTGGCGTTCGTTATTACGGTCGTGACGACCTTCACGGTGCAATACATCGGGTTTTATAACTTCTGGTCGGCCTATTACGGCACTGGCGATCCGTATACCGTCCGGCTTTTTGGGCTGGACGTTTACACGCTGCGCAGCACCGAATCCTGGATTTTCGCCTACGATCAACAGGTCCACGTCTGGACGATCATGTTACCGATGATCGTCTTATTTGCGCTGGGGGTCCATTTGCCAGCCCTGTTAACGGACCTGCGCGACATTTTCCGGCGAGGGAGACCGCTTACAGTTGAGGAACTTCAGCAGATCACGCCGGATGCACATGAGATGGTGCGTGAACCGAAGCGTATCGTCCCCGTAACGCAGCGCCGGCAAGCACAAGAGATCAGTATGATCGAAACCCAAAACACGGTCCTGGGGACCGATGAGTTCAAAGCCCTGGCCCCGCTCGACGCCAAGACTGAAGAACTTGAACTTGATCGCCTTGGCGGGCGTGGCGACACCCCCACCGACGACATCGACGCCGACACCGACTGGGGCGCTATCATGAGTCCGTTAAGCCAACATACCGAAGAGTTCGAGGTCAACCGTACCGGCGGGCGTGGCGACGCTCCCACCGACGAACATGCCGCCGACATCGACGCCGACACCGATTGGGACGCTATCATGAGTCCGTTAAGCCAGCATACCGAAGAATTCGAGGTCAACCGTACCGGCGGGCGCGGCGATACACCGGATGAATACGCCGAAACCGTTTTGGGCGTTGGGGATTACGGCAATCTCAGCGGGCCGTCGGCACCTGATCCCGATGATACGACCGACAACGACATCCCGGACGAGTACGCCAATACCGTGCTTGGGGTTCAAAACCCGGTGAGCGAGCCGGCCCACGCAGATACAGCCGACGACACAACCGATAGTACGCCGTCAGGCAAACCCGACTCGGTAGAGACGACCGACATCGAAACGCTCGGATGGGGCAAACTCGACGATAGCCCCAGCGCAACCGAATTTAAACGTGAGGCATCCGACGAGGCCACAAGCTGGGATAACATCACCCAGCAGCTAGACCGCCCCGACAATCACGATGAGGAAAGCGACAACGCATCATGACGCGACCATTCACAGGGCAGGCGGCCATCATCACCGGGGCGGGGGTTGGCATCGGCTACGAGATCGCCCGGCAACTGGCCGACCAGGGCGCGGGGATCGTGCTTAACGACATCGACGCGGCGGCGGCACAACAGGCCGCCACCCAGGTTCAACAGGCGGGGGGACAATGCGAAACGGTTATCGGGGATGCCAGCGAGCTACACGTCATCGAAACGATGATCAAGCAGGCGCTAGACGTGTTTGGCGGGGTGCATCTGGCGGTTGCCAATGCCGGGATCACCACCTACGGCGATTTTCTGGATTACACGCCAGACGATTTTCACAAGTTGATGGCGGTCAACTTACAGGGGTCGTTTTTCCTGGCGCAGCGTGCCGCCCGACAGATGATCGCACAGCGTACCGGCGGACGGCTGTTGTTGATGTCGTCGGTGACGGGCGTACAGGCGCACCCCAACCTGATCGCTTACGGCATGACCAAGGCCGCGCTGCGGCACCTGGCTAAGACGCTTGGCGCAGACCTCGCCCCGCGTGGGATTACGGTCAATGCGCTGGCCCCCGGCGCGACCCTCACCGAGCGCACGATGAATATGGACGGCTACGAACAGGAATGGTCCCGCCTGACGCCCACAGGCCGCCCAGCAACACCAGACGACATCGCACAGGCGGCCTTATTTTTGCTGTCGCCGGGGGCAGGGCACATCACCGGGCAAACGCTGATCGTTGATGGGGGCTGGACCGCCGTCAGCCCGCCGCCCGATGACGTTTAGCTTTCGGTGTCATCGCGGATGAAAGCGGGCGCGATCCCGATCACCGCGCCGTTATCGTCGCGAGCGTGTCGCCAGGTGGTGACCATCTGCCAGGGGTGGCGCTCATATTGCGCCATCGCCAGCGCATCTAAGCGACGATAGGCGGCTACGTCGTAGAGCAGGGCGCGGGCGATGGTGGCTTCGTCCGTGCCGAGTCGTTCGCTTAGTTGGGCGATAGCGTGCGCGGCACTTTCGCAGTGGGTCCCGTCATCCAGCACAAACACGTAATCCTGCTTGCCGGATATATCTTCGATGATGTTGTGTGCGCCAAGCTCGGAAATCCCTTTGAGGGGGCCATGTAAACAGTCTGGCGCGGGTAGCTCATCCTGGTGGATGATGTGCCGCATCAGGGTAATGTCCTGCTGAACGTGGATCAGTTCTTCTAGCAGCAGGTGTTCTGGGGTGCGATAACCGCGCTTCGGGTGTTGCTTTAGGTAGACAACCGTCCCGAAGCGATCCGGGTCGATGCCCCGGTGTGGGGTGGCCACACTGCCGAAGCGGGTTGTCGTTAACAGGTGTTGCGCTTCGAGCAACGTTAGCGCCTCATCACCGAGTATATCGGCTGCTAGCCGTACATGCCCATGCTGGATTAGCGCCTCCGTGAGCGTGTTGATCACAACGAAGGTCGGCAGTGTGTGCAAATGCGGGAAAAGCGGATCGCGGAAGGTATCGTATAAAGCGGGGATAATCGCGTTAAGATAGGCGACGCGATCTGGCGAGATGTAAGCACGCATGAAGGCCGGGACGCGCACGGCAGCGGGCACGGTCGGGGCGGGGATAGCGCCCGCCAACCCACCGGCCGCGCCTGCTAGCAACAATGAGAGAAAACGACGGCGCGTGATCATGCTTGCATGTATAGCCGTCCGCCGAACTCTGCGACCAGCCGGTCATCCAGGTCGTCGGCATACCCGGCGACCTTGGTGATAATGTCGTTGGCCTCAACCCCGTCTAAACCTTCGATGGGCCGTTCGTAGAACACATAAACCACGTCATTATAAACACCGAGGGCGGCGCTGGTCAGCGTCAGGTTGAGTTCGAGCAAGTTGCGGTAAAGCGGCAGTGTCGCGCTGGCGGGGATGTGCATGATCGGGGATAACACCTGCAAATACCCGACGCCCTCCTGTACCGACAGATAAATTTCTACCACCGCCGACCCGCGCCGGAAGGTCCAGCCGTAGCCTTCGTCCGTATCCATCCGAATCTCGTTCGGGTCCAGGCCAATATCCTGTAAGATCGCCTCAATCGTCCGGGCCTTCTGCGTGATGGGGTTCTGCTCATCGCCCCCGCCAGTAGATGCGGGGTCCTGGGTCCTGCCACCAAAACCAAACATAGTCATGTCCTCCTGTGTCGGTCTATTGTCTATCGGTCGGATAATAAAGCGCGGCGTCTGGGTGGGGTGTGCGGCGGGTGCGTTCGGCAAAGGGTAGGGTGGCCCCGCAGCTTTCGCAATAATATAACCCGGCGGCCCCGGCTGCGCTGAGGTTGCCACAGGCCCCGCAGTACATCGTCTCGACTTCGGCCTGAATTTCGGTGTAGTAGGCTTCGATCTTGCGGCGGATGACCGAGATATGCAGCCCGTAGAGCCGTTCTGCATTGCGGGCCTCGTTGCGGGTCAGCATCCCTACCAGGTCGCCGCGATCATCGATCAAGGGCGCACCGTTAAACGACCGGGGTAACGTGTTGTCAAAAGCGGTCGGTATCCAGCCGGGGGGTAATTTGCTGCGCACATCGCGACAACGAGAGTGTTCCTGACGTTCGGTGTAATCGTCGGCTATGAGGGGCGTCCCTGGTTTGACGATGGTAGCGGGGGTCATATCACGCAGCGAGGGCACGGTGATTCGTGTGCGGATAAACGCCAGATCGTAAGCCGGGTACGAGCGAACGACCTTGGCTTCGACCGGGTGGCCGGCGCGGTTGGTTACGACGACCTCAGTTGCCGCGCCGACGACATAGCGCGTCGTTGCTAGCAAACCATCCCGCACGACCATAAACGCGGTGCCGATCCCGTTGGGGCCGCCCTCTACGCTGAACTCCCATAGTTGCGGGGCCTCCCCCGGCTGATGGGCGGGCGTGGTCGGCGGGCGCGGTGGCCTTGTTGCCGTAGGTGGCGCAGTTGTCGTCGTCGGGTCCGGGGGTAGCGGAACCGCTGGCGGGGGTGGTTGCTGGGCCTGCTGCCGGAGCGCATCCAGGCGCTTTTGGGCTTCGGGGTTGGTTGGGTCGGCTTGGACGGCGAGTTGATAACATTGGATTTGAAATGGCGGGTGCGGGTTGGTGGTCGCCAACCACATATACCCAACTGCCCGTAACGGCCCCGGCAGGCTGGTATCGGCTAGGCCCTGGCGCAAGAGTTGCTCCCCGCGTGGAGTGTCCCCCGCTTGGAGGGCGGCGATCCCCTGTTGAATGGCTTGTTGCGACATAATCGATGTATCCCGATTGTTCATTTGCGCTGAGTTGTCCCCATTATAGGGCCAATAGCGGATAGGTGCTACTCGATACGCGCCCATTCGCTTTCGGCCTGTTGCTGCTCTGGTAGGCGCACCACCTGGACCCAGGTCTGCCCAGGTTTGAAGGGGAGGACCTCGCCGGTTTCCGTCTGGAAAGTGATCATCGACTCGCGGGTTGGGCGCACCCATCGGGACTGGTACCAGCGTCCATCACGGATTAGCAGCGCGTCGCCCTCATCCCACAACTTGATCGAGATGCTATAGCTGCGGCGGCCCTGCCATTCACTTTCGACAATATCGGTAAACGCATGATCGGCAAATAGCAGGATCACGTTTTCGGCCTGGATCACGCGGTCAGTGAGTGCGTCGGTGTGCCATTGTCCGTCACTCATGCGCTCATAAACGCCGAGATCGGGGTTATAGAACCACTGCGCCCGTGTCGCGTGGTAACGGACATCAACCGTGTTAGCGGGGCCGCCATCTGCTGGCGGTGGCGTTTGGCTAAAGGCCAGGCCGGGCAGGTCTGGGGTGGGGTTGATGCCCTGCTGTGTGGCTAAATCCCAGATTGCGGCGGGGCTGGCGAATAAATTGTGTGGGACCGGGGCGTCCTCATCGCGGAAGTAATACGGGCGACCGTACTGCACCCCCCGGAAGGCGCGGTCGGCAAAGTCCGACGGTGGTACGATCTCGCGCCCGGCAGCCAGCCGCGCCTCGGCAATGCCGACGGCCTCGGAGCCGTAGATTTTTTCCTCAACGCCGGTGCTAGCCCCAGAAAAGACCAACAGCGACTGGTACATGGCCGGGAGTTCGTAGTCGATCAGACGCCCGCTACGCACCGACCCGACCCGCGACGGGGTGCGACTCTGAAAAATGGCGGAAAAGCGCGTCAGGCCGCCTTCGGCGTAATGCTCGTAGACAATATCCGCCATGCCAATACCCGCCTGTGGGCGAACCAGGGGCGGCGCATTAGAGATTTTAGCAACGATGGGCCGCCGTGCTAAAACGGTGGGGTCGTCAACGGGTAACCCGGTGAGGCGGCTCACGTTATCCGGGTAGGTTTGTGGGCCGGTTTGCCCGTGCGGGGTGACAGGTGTTGGGATGGCTGGGGCGGCATCCGTGGCAGGGCGACTGATAATCGGGCCGGGGGTCGGGTTGATCGGGGCGGTGGCGGGCGTGGCTGCCAGAAGCAGGCTCCCCGCGCCCACAAACGGAATCACTAGCAAAAACAGGTAACGCATAGGCCAACCCTTAGAGCTTATCGACATAACAGCGTAGATTATACGGCTAATGTGAGTTAGTAAATACGCCTGATATGAAATAGCAAATTTAAGGTAACTACTCAGCCCTCACCCCAACCTCTCTCCCAAACGTGCCTTTGGCACTGGGAGAGGGGCTAAATCACGCGATGAGAAGTCCCCCTCTCCCCGCGAAGCTGTGGGAGAGGGGGATTTAGGGGGTGAGGGCGAGTGCGATACCGTAAGATGTGTTTAGTACCTGAGTAGTTACACTTTTTCTGGAAAACGTGGTGGGGTGTTGGGTGAAACCGCACCAGACCTGACGCATTTTGAATTTCACATAGAACGTACAATATACGTCATGTATGGTATGAGATAGTCAATAACAGCGGGCCGACACAGGCTAACGGCTACACGATAGCATGGACTCACATTTTGGATGGCGGGCAGGGGAAAATCCCGTCCCGATAACCCTTTTGTGAACCGTAGAGGACACCATTGATAGTGTCCCGAAAACCGAATCGACCAGTAACCATTTGCCGAGGAAACGGCTTACCTATGAACGATCAATCAAACTCCGTGATAACCTGCCCGAATTGCGGCGAAGAAGTTTCTAGCAAAGCGATTGCCTGCAAACATTGCGGCCATCTGCTAAAGGACATCGGAAACGACGCAATGCAAACAATGGTCATCAATCGGCCCAAGCTGCTTGATGATGATGAGTTTGCCGCTAACTTCCCGCAGGGCACCAGCAAATTCAGTGATGACATTATCTACGTGTCTATCGAACGATTAAACACGCCTATAGCGCGTTACATCCAGGATAAGCCGCTGGTCTTGGGCCGCCGCGAGCTGGACGAAACCAGCGAATTAACCTCTAACGACATCGACCTGACGCCCTACAACGCCCATGAACGTGGTGTGAGCCGCCGCCATGCCCACATCTATCATGCCGATGGCGGGTTGTTCATCGAAGACCTGGGCAGCAGCAACGGGACCGTCGTCAACGGCACGGTTTTAGAGCTGAACCAGCCCCAAAAACTACGCGATGGCGACGAGATCATGCTGGGGCGTATGATGCTATGGATTAACTTTTAAGACTAGCCCTTTTGTCCTAAGTCGGTAGGGGATAAAAAAATTATGCCAAACCCCATTGTTTAATGTTAGGATTAGGCATATCAAAACCCAAAGCCATATCATTGTGCAGGCAACAACACCGTGAGAAAATGCTCAAATTGTGCAGAGAATAATCGGGCCGGTGCGCTGGTATGTGAATATTGCGGGGCGATGCTCACACAGAAGGGAATGACCGATACCAAGCGCCTGAACGTGGAGGAACTGCGCCTGATGGAGCAACACCCGCAACAAGCCACCCAACATCTGATGTTCGCACCAGATGCCGCGCTCGCCTTGCAATTCCGCGAACTACCCGACCCGCTGGTTTACCGCATCCAAACAGAGCTATTGATCGGGCGTTACGACAAAAAAACAGACGAAAGCCCCGACATCGACATGCACCGCTTCGCCGGCTACCTGATGGGCGTGAGCCGCCTCCATGCGCGTTTTATTCGTCAGCAGGACCGTCTGTTCTTAGAAGACCTCGGCAGCAGCAACGGGACCTACCTCAACGAGCGCCAACTGCTGCCTAATCAACCCGTTATCGTATCGGATAATTCGGATGTACGGCTTGGCAAGCTAAAATTCCGGGTCTTTTTCGCATGACACAAGTCACCATCGCCCCAACGCTGTTGACCCCGCGCACCCAGTTACGCACCTTCTGCCCAGCAGATACCGCCGCTTATGCGACCACCATCTTCCGCGATCCGGAAGTTATGCGTTATCTAAACGTGTATGGGCGCGTTCCCCCCAACCCCGTTGCCTATGCCGCCCATATAATCTCAAAACGCCGGGCAGAATGGGCCGAGCGTGGTTATAGCGCCTGGGCGCTTGTCTGCCGGGCAGATGGCGCGTTCATGGGGCATGTGGGGCTGTACATAATAGACGGGACCGATGTCGTTGAGGTGGGGTATGCGCTTGGGCGGGCCTACTGGGGGCACGGCTACGCTACCGAAGCTGCCCGTGCTACGCTTGATTTTGCGTTTAAGTGTGCTGGCTTGCAAACCGTGGTCGGGATAGCTTTCCCACAGAATATCGCTTCACGGCGGGTCTTGCAAAAGCTGGGGATGCAGGACCACGGCTATACCGACCGCTTCTATGGCGTCCGGCTGGCCTATTACACACTCCACCGATCCGGCTTTTTGACGGATACCCCGTCTGTGAGCCGGGACGTGTAACAAAAAAACCCCGCCTGTGGCGAGGTTATGTCGTACCCGGAGAGATTCGAACTCCCGACTTTCGGTTCCGTAGACCGACGCTCTATCCACTGAGCTACGGGTACTTAACTTGTGTAAAATGTTACCATTTGCTATCCCATAACGTCAAGGGTAAGCACGGCATGGGGTGCATTTCACGAAAGTGCAATTTAAGCAGCAGCCCAAAGCTCATCGAAGTTGTGTCCAAGAGAAGCCGCACGCAAAACAATCATGCGCTGGGCAGAGTCAATCTGCCAACGCATTCCCGCACCAGAAAGCCTTTGCTTGAATTGCTTGACACCACTTTCAACCGTTCCCGAACCAATGGGAAAGCCTTCTTCTCGAAATTCGAGATACTGCATA
>DAOTUA010000093.1:0-7181 GCA_034437355.1 Anaerolineae bacterium
GCGAAGGACGCGGCCAATGGCTACGCTTTGAGGATACATTTAACGAAAATACCGACCCCGAAACCGACCCCAGCATCGTACCCAACCGATACCTTTGCACAAGTCCAAGTCGCAGAACAAGTCTTTGAATCCGGGCGCATGATGTGGGTCCAACCTGTATCCGAAATATGGGTGATGAAAATCGAAGGCGAAGGACGCGGCCAATGGCTACGCTTTGAGGATACATTTAACGAAAATACCGACCCCGAAACCGACCCCAGCATCGTACCCCCGGAGGGGTTCTATCAACCGGAACGCGGGTTTGGCAAGTTATGGCGAGAAAACCCGGAAATCCGGGATGCGCTTGGATGGGGCATCACACCGGAGTTTGGGTACATCAGCCAATATGGTTATTACCCCGGCGGGACAATCCAAGACGGCGAATACGTAACCGGGCCGGGGGAACACGAACTATTCAGCTTGAACGGTGAGCAATTCCGCTTTCAAGAAGAATCCCTAACCTGGTCGCTTGGTAGCCAATAAGCGAATACAGTATAATACGCCTGATGTGTAACAGCAGTTCTTTTTCTTAACTTTATGCTTCTCGCTTCTTTCTTTTCATCAAAGAAAGAAGCAAAGAAAGCGATGAGGGGTTATTTTCGATCAAAATGGACGCTTTTTGTCCACTTTTTCTGGAAAAAGTGATGGGGTGTGGGGTAAAACCCCACCAAATCTTACGGATTTTGAATTTCACATAGAATGTATAATATAAGTGACATTCTGAAAACACTAAACCCTGGGAGGGTATACCGTTGCATCGCTGGCACTTAGATCACAAAAAGCCACTCGCCCTGAACATCGCTGCCGATGCTCGGCTAGCGCCAACCAACTACACCGACGATCAATCGTGGCAACTCCAACTTGGTCAGGCCGATAACGCCGCCCTAACCTTCCAAACACAATACGGCGGGCGAGTTGGGCTAGCTAGTTTGGTCCCCATGTGGCAGGTCGATAACCGCGTTATCTATCAAGCCCACGCCTATCATACCCCCCCAGTGATTACCGCCCTCGCCCCTGGTTACTTACGTGTAGAGGCGGCTATCTTACCCGGCCTGGCACTCATCGGGCACTATTGGGTTGCTAGCTCGCAGGCTGTAACCGGTCAATTTGTGCTACATAACACCGATGATCAGCCCCTTACTGTTCGCTTCGATCTATATGCTCACGCGGTTAATCGCAGCCGCGAGCTTCAAATTGCAATTCTGACCCTCGCCAGCGAAGAAAACGCGCTCTACTTCGGTAAATTGGGGAACGTGGACCCGGTAGCCATTGTTGCCGGCGGCACAGTCGGCACAGATGCCAGCGGGCGTGTCGCACCCAAAACCGGGCGTGATCTCACGTTGGGGGCCGGCGAACAAGCCCGTTTGCGTTGGGCTTGTGCCGCCCTCCCAGAAATGCCCAACAGCGTCCGTCGGGCGCGGTGGTGGCTCTCGCAGGATATAGACAGCCTCTTGCAACAGGTCTCACACGCTTCGGCGGCACTCCCTTATGTCGCAACTGGGCAACTTAACCAGGATGCCACCCTCGCCTTTGCCGGGATGCAGGCACTACAGGCGTTTTTATCGCCCACAGATACCCTGCCGCACGCCTCATTCGTGACCGGGCGCGACCCCCTAAACGGCTACAGCGCCACCGGGGACGGCACCGATCACCCCCGCGCCTGGAGTGGCCAAACACCCATGGTAGCCTATCTGCTAACGGCGGCAGTCGCGCCCATCCACCCGACCTTTGCAGAAGGCATTATTCACAATTACCTGCACGTACAAACCCCCGATGGCAGCATCGACGGGGGACCCGGCCTGGCTGGGCAACGTCAGGGGCAACTCATCATGCCCATCTTAGCCCGCATGACATGGCACATCTACGAGATAACGCAAAATACCGACTTTATCAAAACCGTTTTCCCCGGCCTGCTGCGCTTCTTCCAACGTTGGTTCCGTGAAGATACCGACCACGACGCCGACGGCCTCCCGGAATGGCAAGCCCTCTCCCAGACCGGATACCCTGGCTGGCCGTTGTTCACACGCGGCGGCGTCGATATAAAGCTGGTCGAAGGCCCTGGGATGCTCGCCTATCTGCTCTCGGAAGCGGAACATCTGCTGCAAATGGCGCACGTCATCGGCAATGATGATGCAGCCGGCCAACTCCAAACCCGCTTGGATGAACTCCGTGCTACCCTAGCGGATATGTGGGACGGTAACGCTTTCGCCTACCGCGACCGTGATACGCACGTCACACCGTCACCGACGGTCATTCTGGAAAAAAGCCCCGCCGATGTCGAACATTTACCTGCTTTACTACTAGGCGCCCCCGCACGAGTCGTCATCGTTGCGACCGGGGGGACCAGCCATAAACCGCAGTTCCAGGTAACCGTGCAAGGAACCGACGCCGACGGCAACCCCGTCACCGAAACCCTCCCCCGCGATGCTTTTACCTGGACATATGGGCGCGGGGCCGCCACCACCAACACCGTTTTTACCCAGGTAGACCGCATCCATGCTAGCGGCCTTAGCCGGGTTTTTCGGCTGGAGGCGTCTACAACCGGGTTAGTCACAGCCAATATCAATACGATCTTGCCGTTAATTACCGCCAGCCTCAGCGATGGACAAACCG
This sequence comes from Anaerolineae bacterium, assembly GCA_034437355.1. Taxonomy (GTDB): domain Bacteria; phylum Chloroflexota; class Anaerolineae; order Aggregatilineales; family Phototrophicaceae; genus DAOTTY01. The sequence goes on from DAOTUA010000093.1 coordinate 2,653, forward strand.
CACAGTTAGTCCGTCGCTTGACGGATACCCTGCTGCGCCCAAATGGTGTCGCGCTTTTCCCACTTTCGGACGCCCCCAGCGCCGACGAAAGCGGTATCTGGGTATTCTGGAACACCCTCTTGTGCGAGGCGCTGTTCCGGCGTGGGTATGCCGAACTTGCCGTCGATATTTTGCGGCGAATGTTGCGCGTACAAACTGCCACCCTACGCGAATATGGCATATTCACCACCTTTTACGATGAGGATGACATGCGCGGTATGGGAACCCGGCTCGATCTCAACGGTATGCCCCCGTTACACCTACTCATGACCGCTTTTGGCCTGATAATCCACCCCGACCACAGTGTCACGGTGGCCGCCGGTTTCCCCTGGGGGACTGCTGTAACGCTCCACCAACACGGGCTACAGATCACACGCGATCATCAGCAAACAATCGTCATCTACCCGGACGACACCCAACAGACCGTCCCCGCCGGCCAACACCGCGAGCTACCCGCCCCCGCTACCCCGGCCACGCTACCCCCACAGCTAGACCTACCGAATAAACCGGACCTCATCCCCGCCGAACCCGTATCACGTCCGATCCCAATTGCCGTCCAAGTTGAAAATGATGCACCTCCAGCAAATGAACCCTAGCTGAGCGCCTTATGTCTACTGTCGATCGACTACAAGAGTATATCTTCCGCACAACCGCCGATGGCATTCTGGTTGCCGATGCTGAAGGCACCCTGGAGCGTATCAACCCGGCTGCCGCCGCCATGCTCAGTGTCACGGTCGATGAGGTCTATGGCACCCCGGTACGAGATAGCTTTCGCAATCTCCCGGCCCTGGCGTCGCTCTTCCGGCGCACAGATGATCATACGACCCATATCCGCTTACCCCGCCAACGTTTCGGCCTGGGCATCGGCACAACATTGGACGGAAAACGGTTGGTGATCATCCAGGACATTACCGAAAAACGGGTGATAGAATCCCGCCGAGAGGCGCTATCCAAAAGTATCGCCCACGACCTGCGCAACCCACTATCCGCTATCGGTGGGTTTGTGGACCTGGTGGTCCGCTTTGGAGAACTGAACACCGAGCAAGAAAAATTCCTGACGCGAGTCCGGCAGACCGCCTCCAAAATGCACGATATGGCCAAACCCCTGGTAGACCTGGCCTGGATCGAAGCGGGGATGCCCTTAAACCATCGCCCCATCCAGATGAGCGACATCATCGACCAAACCGTGCAAGAACTCCGTACACTGGCCCAGAGCCACCAAGTCACCATTGTTATCTCGGTGCAGGCTCCCATGCCGTTGATGATGGGCGACCCGGAGCGAATGTATCTGGTCGTCTATAACCTGTTACATAACGCTATTATCTACTCTGAGGCCGACCAATCCGTCGTCATCCACGCCTGGAGCGACGAGCGCGAGGTGTTCTGTAGTGTCGCCGATCGCGGCATCGGCATCAGCGATGATGAGCTTCATCAGGTGTTCGACCGCATGTACCGCAGCCGCGACGAGCGCGTCCGAGAAATACCCGGCGGCGGCATCGGCCTCACGCTAGCGCGAACGATCATCGAACGGCACGGCGGGGACATCTGGGCGGCAAGCACACTCGGCGAGGGCAGCAACTTTACGTTTGTCGTCCCCACTGCCCAAAAAGGCTGAGTGGGCAAAAAGCGCCCGTTTTGAGTCACTGCTCAAGGACTTCACCCCCGAACCCCCACGAGCTTTTGTAAAAGCTCGACCACACCCAGAACAGAGCAGGGTGAACATGGCCGAAGGTGGTAAAAACCCCTCCCTCCCACCGCTTTAGCGCCGGCGTAGGGGGCAGGCTGAGCAGTTACAAAATATGACAATTTTTGTCCACTTTTACAGAAAAGTGGTGGGGTATGGAGTGAAACCCCACGATATTTACCGCTACCAGAGTAGTTACACACAACCTAACTAAACGCCTGAATTCCCGTTTGTGCCCGTCCTAAAATCAGCGCGTGGATGTCATGCGTGCCCTCATATGTGTTGACCGCTTCTAAGTTGACCATATGCCGGAACACCCCATATTCTGCTAGTAGGCCGTTACCCCCGTGCATATCGCGGGCAACCCGCGCAATATCCAGCGCCTTACCGGTGTTGTTGCGTTTGATCAACGAGATCATCTCCGGCGCGAACTGCTCCCCATCCATCAAACGCCCGACCCGCAGCGCCGCCTGTAACCCTAGCGCAATCTCGGTTTGCATGTCTGCCAGTTTCTTCTGGATAAGCTGGGTAGATGCCAGCGGCTTCCCGAACTGCTCACGCTGTAATGTATAGTTACGCGCCGCGTGCCAGCAGGCTTCCGCTGCACCCATCACCCCCCAAGCGATCCCGTACCGTGCCCGGTTGAGGCATTCGAACGGCGCTTTGAGGCCGTCGGCTTCTGGTAGCATATGGTCTGCGGGGACCTCAACATTCTTCAGCAAGATTTCGCCCGTCGGCACCCCCCGGAAACCGAGCTTTCCTTCGATGCGTGGCGTTTTAAGGCCGTCCATGCCTTTTTCCAGGATAAATCCCCGAATCCGGTTATCGTGTGCTGACGACTTCGCCCAGATGATGAACGTATCCGCCAATGGCGACGTATTCCACCGCTTGTAGCCGTTAATCCGATAACCGCCGTCAATCGGCTCGGCGCAAGTCGTCATACCACCCGGATCGGACCCCGCTTCAGGCTCCGTCAGGCCAAATGCCCCCCGACGCTCCCCGCGTGCAAGCCCCGGCAGATATTTCTGCTTTTGCGCCGCCGACCCGAAAGCGTAAATCGGGTACATTGTCAAAGACGATTGCACACTCGCAACCGTGCGATAAACCGAATCCACCCGTTCCAACTCCCGCGCCACCAACCCATAAGACACATAATTGCCGGCCCCACCCCCATAAGTTGCCGGGTAGGTGATGCCAAACAAACCCCGTTCCCCCATTTCTTCATAAATGGCAGCGTCCGCCGATTCCGTCTGGAAGGCTTCCGTGATGCGCGGGGCCAGATACTCCGCAGCGTATACGCGGGCCGTATCCCGCAGCGATTTCTCATCATCCGTAAGCTGATCTTCCAATAAAAACGGGTCATCCCACTGGAAATTGTATTTACCCAAAAGTAACGACTCCTACTTAAAAACAATGGCTTGCTTAATAGCCATTCTAGCAGAAGTTCGCAGCAGTTTGATAGCGGCCCTCATCAGACCTGAACAAATGAAAAAACAGATGAAAAACATCATCTGTTTGGAGGAGTGGACACTCATGGAGCTATCTCGAACCACCGTCCGCATTCTCCGAAAAAACCTCTGATTTCACGCGACTGATTGCATTTCCTCAAAACCGACGACTGAAAAAACTCTCGATCAATCTGGGCTTTGGGAGGTGATGGGGCACATGAGCTGCGCCCATCACCCAACAAGCTCACTGAGAGAACCCAGTGACTCGCGCAAGACCAATGTAGCACAAAAGCGCGGCGCTGTGTTTTCCAGGGTCAAATCGTTCGGTTTTTGAGTCATCGAGAGGAAATTGAAACCATGACTCGCGCATTCGTACTAACGAATCACAAAGGTGGTGTGGGGAAGTCCACATCCGCAACGAATATCGCATTGGGCATCGCCGGGCTGCTGCGCCAGGTCGGTGCGAAGAATCCACGTGTGCTGCTGATCGACACCGACAGCCAATCGCACGCCACACTGGTTACGACCGGTCGCGACAACTTCGACACGGAGAACAGCCTGTACACGGTGCTGATGGCAGATCGTGCCGCCGCTCCGCAGACACTCGCCAACGTCATCGTTGGTTCGCACTGGGACGAGAACCTGCATGTGCTGCCCGCGTCTACCCTACTGGAGCAGGCGGAACGTGAATTGCAGGGCACGGCAGGCGCACCGTATCGCCTTGCCGATCCGCTATCGAAGATCGCACCGCATTATGCTGCTATAGTCATTGATACCCGCCCCTCGTTCTCACTCATGACGGAGATGGCGTTGGTCGCCGCGACCGACGCACTTATCCCCGTTGAGCCGCGCTATCTGGAAACGGTCGGTCTGCTGAGCGTGATCGGCAAAATCCATGACATTCGCGATGGCTGGCGTATTCCCAACCTGCGCGTGAGTGGCGTGCTGGTCACGAAGATGGATCGCCGTGTGCGTGGGCATCACAATATGCTCGGTGAGCTGAAGGCGCATCCAATGCTCGGCAAGTTGCTGTGCGGTGTCATCCCCATGAACGAAGCCGTCAGCTACGCCCACCGCTACCACAAGAGCATCTTCGTGCAGGACCCGAAAGCACCCGCCAGCAAAGCCTACGCGAAGCTGGTCGGGCGGTTGGTGAAACAGGTTGGGGGTGCGTGATGGCGAAGAAGCAAGACACCGATAAGCTTAGCGAACCACTGGCGAACTTCAACGATGACCTGCTGGGGGACGACCTCCCCCAGCACCTCGGCGACGACGCGGTGAAGGTCGAGCGCATCCTGCTTGATCTGGTGCGACCTGATCCGGTGCAGCCGCGCCGGGTGCTGCCCGACCGCATCCAC
>DAOTUA010000094.1:0-17535 GCA_034437355.1 Anaerolineae bacterium
CCCCCTAAATCCCCCTCTCCCACAGCTTCGCGGGGAGAGGGGGACTTCTCATCGCGTGATTTAGCCCCTCTCCCAGTGCCAAAGGCACGTTTGGGAGAGGGGTTGGGGTGAGGGCTGAGTAGTTACCAAAAATCGGTGATTGTAGGGGTTCAGTGTGCTGAACCCAGGGCATAGAACGCTATGCCCCTACGTTTTGAACCGTTGTGGTCTTTAACGAGATCGAAATTTCAAACGTCAACAGCGCCTAGAAAAATTTGGTGCGATTATCCTGTACTTGCGTAGGGGATGGTCGGGCAGGATTGAGATTGTTAAGTATAATCGGGGTGGAGTAGAGCAGCTAACAAATTGAGAGGATCATACGGTTTGTTTACAGATTTATACGAACGTTATTTGCCGTCGGTTGAGGCGGCGATGCGGGATACGGTGGGGTCGATGCCGGGGGCACCGGAGGATTTCCGAACGATGCTGGCGTACCCGTTTGGTTGGCAGCAGGCGGACGGGGCGGCTTATGGGGGGGCGACGGGAAAGCGGATTCGTCCGCTTTTGTTGTTGGCGTGCCTAGAGGCAGCCGGGGGGAATTGGCAGCGGGGCGTTTATGCGGCGGCGGCGGTTGAAATATTGCATAATTTCTCGTTGGTGCATGATGACATTCAGGATCATAGTGAGATGCGCCATAACCGGGAGACGGTCTGGCGGGTGTGGGGGGTGCCGATGGCGATCAATGTGGGGGATGCGATGTTCACGTTATCTTATCGGGCGCTGGAGAAGCTGGAAGGGGCGGGAGTGCCGGCGGTGACGCGCTTGGATGTGTTGAAGGTGTATAACCGGACGGTGTTGGAGCTTACGCGGGGTCAGCATTTGGATATGTACTTTGAGACGCAGCCGGTGGTGAGCGTGGAGGCGTATTTGTCGATGGTGCGGGGGAAAACGGCGGCGTTGTTGGCGGGGTCGGCGGAGATCGCGGCGTTGTTGGCGGGCCAGCCGGCGATGACGGCGGCGCGATATGCGGCGTTCGGGTTGAATGTGGGGGTGGCGTTCCAGGTGCGGGACGATATTCTGGGGATTTGGGGCGATCCGGATCGGACGGGTAAGTCTGCGGCATCGGATTTGGTGGCGCGGAAGAAGTCGGTGCCGGTGTTGTACGGGTTGGCGCATAGTGAGGCGTTCCGGGCGTTGTATGCGCAGCCGGGGCAGTTCACGCGGGCGGATGTGGATCGGGCGTTGGCGCTGTTGGATGAGGTGGGGGCCAGGGATTATGCGTTGGAACAAGAGCAGACGTATTACACGCGGTCTACCGATGCGCTAGATGCGGCGGGTCCGGCGGTGGCGGGGCGGGAAATGTTGATGCAGTTGGTGACGGGGTTGTTCAAACGGTCGCATTGATGGTAGCGGACCGATCTTGTGGGGGTCGGCCCGCTGTGTTTGGTGATACTTGCACCAACGGGAGGGCACAGAGGCCCTCCCCTACTGAAGTAGCGGCGGTTAGATCAGGTCGCGGAGGATGCGATTGCTGATGAAGCGCCCGGCGTCGGTGAGGCGTAGGTGGTTATCGGTGAGGGTGAGCATGTTGTTGGCGATGTAGGTTTCGATGGCGTCGCGACGGAGATCGAGCAGGTTGACGCCGAAGCGTTGTTCAAAGCCGATGAGTGAAATCCCCTCTTGTAAAAGGCGTAGGCTCATCATGATGGTTTCGGCGCGTTCGTCGGTTGGGCTGACGGGGGTTTGTTCGATTGTGGCGGGGGTTATTGGGAATGGGGCGGGGGTGATCGGCGGGGTTTGTAGGGCTTTGATGTAGCGTTGGGGGGATTTTTCGTTGACGGTTCGGACTCCCCCGGCGTAGCCATGGGCACCGGGGCCGAGGCCGAGATAGGGCCGATTGTACCAGTATTGTTTATTATGTTGGCTTTCTTTGCCGGGTTTGGCCCAATTGCTGATCTCGTATTGGATGAAGCCGGCAGCAGCGAGGGTGTTGGTGGCGGCGGTGTACATATCGGCGGCGAGGTCGTCATCGGGTGGGGTCACTTTGCCGTGTTGGACCCAGTATTGCATGGCGGTTTTGGGTTCGATGCCGAGGGCGTAGAGGGAGAGGTGGTCTGGGGAGAGGGCGAGGGTGTCGGTGAGGGTTTGTTGCCACATGGCGAGTGTTTGACCGGGAATGCCGTAGATCAGGTCCAGGTTGAGGTCATCGACGCCGGCGGCGCGGGCATTGGCAACGGCCTTGGGGATCATGGGTTGGGTGTGCAAGCGCCCGAATAGGCTGAGGTGTGCTTCGTGGGTGGATTGCACGCCGATACTCAAGCGGCGGATGCCGAGGGCGCGTAGGTGGCGGATGTAGGCGGGGTCGGTGAGGTCGTCGGGGTTGGCTTCGGTGGAGATTTCTACGTTTGGGGTGAGGGGGAAGTGTTGGCGGATGGTGGTCAGAATGCGGTTGTATTGGTCGGCGGTGAGGCGGGAGGGGGTGCCACCGCCAAAGTAGATGGTGTGGACGGTGTGACCGGGGTTGGTTTGGGCGGTGAGGGTGATCTCGTGGCAGAGGGCGTCTATAAAGGGGGGGATGAGGTGTTCGAGGTGGGTATAGACGTTGAAGGCGCAATAGCTGCATTTGACGGTACAAAAGGGGATGTGGAGGTAAAGTGAGAGGTTGGTCATGGTTGTGGGTGTTTCTAAAAATTGCGGTATTGGTGTGTGTTTAATATAATACCTTGAAGATAGGCAAGCGAATAGATAGGTAATGGAGCAACCATGCCAGAGACAACACAGATCGGTGGAATGGACAACAACGGCGCAGACTCCGGCGGGGACGGTGCCCTTGCTCCGAACACGGTTTTGCTGCGACGCTATAAGGTATTGGGGGTATTGGGCGGCGGTGGGATGGGGACGGTGTATAAGTCTCGCGATTTGAACTTCCCCAAGGTGCAACGTTTTGCTGCGGTGAAAGAGATGCACACGCCGTCATCGGATAAGGCGTTGCGTGAACAGACGTTGGCGACGTTCCAGCGGGAGGCGAATATCCTGGCAACGTTGAGTCATCCGGCGATCCCGAAAATTTTCGATTTTTTCGATCAGAATAATCGGGCGTATCTGGTGATGGAGTATATTAACGGGCGGGACTTGGAAGCGATTTTGAGCCAGACGCGGAGTTTGCCGATAGATAAGGTGATTGAGTGGACTATAGATATTTGTGATGTGTTGGAGTATTTGCACAATCACCAGCCGGACCCGATAGTATTCCGCGATATTAAGCCGTCGAATGTGATGGTTGATAGTTTGGGGAAGGTGCGTTTGATCGACTTTGGGATTGCTAAGACGTTTGTTGCGGCGGACCAGCGCAAGCACACGATTATTGGGACGGAGGGCTATTCATCGCCAGAGCAATATAAGGGGAAGATTTCGCCATTGAGCGATCAGTATAGCTTGGGGGCGACGTTGCATCATATTTTGACGCGCAAGGACCCGCGCTTGGAGCATCCGTTTACGTTCAATGATCGTCCGATTTTGGAGCATAACAAAGAGGTGCCGGAGTGGTTCGTGTCGGTGATTAACAAGGCGTTGGCGTTTGATCCGGCGGATCGATTTGATAGTTGTGCGCAGATGGCGGAGATGATCCGGGTGGGGTTACGTGGGAATCAGCAACCGGCGGGCCCGGGGATTGTGCCGGGCAGCACGGTTGCGATGACGACGGGGTTAGCTAACGACATTGAGCCGAAGTGGGTGTTTGCGACGGAAGATGAGATTCGGACGACGCCGGCGGTTTATAATGATACGGTGTTTGTGGGGTCTTATGATACGAATATGTGGGCGTTGAAGTTGGCCGATGGCGAGTTGGTGTGGAAATTTGCCACGGAGGGTGGGATTGCGTCGTCGCCGGCGGTGGATGGGCGGTCGGGGTTGGTGTTGTTTGGGTCGGAGGATCATACGTTTCACGCGTTGAATTATCGTACGGGGCGGGTGATGTGGTCTTATAAGACGAAGGATCGGGTGCGTAGTAGCCCGGTTTCGGCGATGGATTACGTGTTTTTTGGGAGTGATGACGGGTTTTTCTATGCGTTGATGTCCTCAAATGGTGAGGAGCGTTGGAAGTATGATGGTGGGGCGGAGATTCGGACGCGCCCGTGTTTGTCGGATGATATGATTATTTTCGGCAATGACTTAGGTGAGGTCCATGCGATTACGATTGCAGGGGAACGTAAGTGGGTGTATCGGGGCAAGCGTGGGGTAGAGAGTTCGCCGGTGGTGGACCCGGAAGAGGGGATGTGCTATGTTGGGTTGATGGATGGGTCGATGTATGCGTTAGATGCGACGAGCGGGTATAATTCGTGGAAGTTCCGCACGGGCGGGGCGATTATCTCTACGCCGGCGTTGTATCAGACGATGTTGATTTTTGGGTCGGTCGATGGGGTGTTGTACGCGCTAGATGCGTATAGTTCTCGCGAGAAGTGGCGTTTCCCGACGGATCAGCCGATTATCAGTTCCCCGATTATTCATAATGATCGTTTATATTTCGGGGGGACGGATGGGTATCTGTATTGTTTGGAAGCTAAGACGGGTAAGGAGGTGTGGAAGTTTAAGGCTGGTGGTGCGATTTTGTCCACGCCGTTTATCACCGAGGAAAACACGATTTTATTTGGGTCGATTGATCATAAGCTGTATGCTTTGCCGTTGATTGACTAGCAGGGTTACAGGTTGGCATCATTATTCATCTACAACGACTGAGTTATGGAGTATTAGCGCATGGGTATGTTTCGCCGTTTTTTTCAACAGACCGGAGATGATTCTGATGATCAGGAGACGGTCCCGCACGATGAGCAGGGTACGAGCCGGGATGAGGCATCGGCACGGGCGCAGGATGAAAGGCTGGATGAGAACGAGGACGACATCACTGTGCCAGTAGGTGAAGATGAGTCGCCGACGTTACCGGATCGACCGGGGGGGCAGGTAGCGGATGGGGCGACGCGCCAACTGCCGTTAGAGACGGTGATTGCGTCGCGGAATGCGCATTTGCAGTTCGGGCAATCTACGGATGTGGGGATGGTGCGTAGTAATAATCAGGATGCGATGCTGACGTTTTATTATTCTAGCCGTAGTACGGATAACAGCCCGGATTTTGGGTTGTTTATTGTGGCGGATGGGATGGGGGGGCATCATGATGGGGAGAAGGCGGCGGCGATTGTGACTCGTAAGGTTGCTAAGCAGGTTGTAACGAATATTTTTGCGCCGATGATGTTGGGGGATGATGATATGGCGGATCGTCCGCCGTTAACCGAGTCGTTGACGGAGGCGATTCAGAGTGCGAATGCGGATGTATTATCGGGGGTGCCGGATGGTGGGACGACGGTAACGGCGGTGGCGGTGGTGGGTGATCTGGCGTATTTTGCGCATGTGGGGGATAGCCGCGCCTATTTGATCACGAAGGAGGGGATGGAGCAGGTGACGCGGGATCATTCGTTGGTGCAGCGTTTGATTGAGTTGGATCAGTTGACGCCGGAGGAGGCGAAAGGGCATCCGAATGAGAATGTGTTGTACCGGGCGATTGGGCAGAGTGATTCGCTGGAGGTGGATGCGTTGACGCGGCGGTTGCCGGCAAATTCGTATCTGTTGTTGTGTAGCGATGGGCTGTGGGGGGTGGTGGAGGACGAGATGATCTTGGAGATTATCCGGGCGAACCCGACACCACAGACGGCCTGTGACAAGTTGGTAGCGATGGCAAATAGTATGGGTGGCAAGGACAATATTACGGCTGTAATGTTGCATGTCCCTAGTTAGGCACGGGGTGTTATGAAAAATATATTGGATCCGTTTTATGTACTTGGGATCGCGGAGAACGCGATTGAGCAGGAGCGTGATGAGGCTTACCAGCGGTTAAAGGCACGCTTGGAGGCGGCGCAAGACCTGGGGGATAAGGGGGCGGGTTTTCAGTTGGACCAGGTGGAAGCGGCTTATCAGGTGTTGGCAAACAAGAAGCGGATTAACGGGTATTTGAAGAACTACCCCCGCCCGGAGACTCCCCCGTTTACGTTGCGGATGCTAGCGAGCCGTCACACGATTGAGAGCTTGCCGGAAACGCAGGTGGTTTATTTTCTGTTGGATGTGATCCCGGCGCGGCGGGAAGCGGTGGAGGAGAAAGCACAGGCTCCGCTGAATTTAACGCTGGTGTTGGATCAGAGTAATTCGATGAAGGGAACGCGGCTAGAACGGGTGAAGGTGGCGGCGTCGGAGATTATCGATCAGTTGGGGGAGCGTGATTATCTTTCGGTGGTGGGGTTTAACGACCGCGCAACGGTGTTGATCGATGCGACGCCGGTTGAGAATAAGAAGGTGTTGGCATCGCGGGCGCGAATGGCGCGGGCATCTGGGGGGACGGAGATTTTGCAGGGGTTACGGGCGGGGCTGAATGAGAACCGCAAATACCTGAGCGATGATTATATTAACCATGTGATTTTGCTGACGGATGGCAAAACATACGGGGATGAAGAAGCGTGTTTGTTATTGGCGAATACGGCGGCACGCGAGGGGATTAGTGTCAGCACGTTGGGGTTGGGGAGTGATTGGAATGATGCGTTTTTGGATCAGTTGGCGGCTTTGACGGGGGGGGCGTCCGGGTTTATTAAGTCGGCGAATTCGGTGGTTGAGTTTATGAATAGCCAGGTGGAGAAGTTATCGAAGACGTATTCGGACCGGATGCAGTTGTCGATTGTGTTGGATGTGGCGGGGAATATTGAGCGTGTGTTTAAGTTGCAGCCTAGTGCGCAACCACTCAGCCATACGTCGGAGGTGATCCAGTTGGGGGGTATCCCGAATGAGCGCAAGATGCGGTTGTTGGTGCAGGTGCAATTGCCGGCGGACATACCGGTGGGGGTGCAGGATGTGGCGCGGTTGGTGGTGACGGGGGATGTGGTGGGCCAGCAGGCGCGGCATGTGGCGGTGTCGGAGGTGGCGTTGGAGGTGGCGTCAGAGGCGGAGTATAGCGATCCGCCGGAGGAGATTTTAGACGCGCTGGCGAAGTTAACGCTGTATAACATGCAGGAATCGGCAACGGAGGCGTTAGAACGGGGTGATTATGTGGAGGCGACGGCGCGGTTGCAGAATTTGGCAACGCGCTTGTTGGATATGGGCCATGAGGACCTCGCTAAGCAAACGGTGAGTGAGTTGAACCAGGTGAAGCAGACACGCCAATTGACGGACCAGGGCCGGAAAACGATCAAGTATGAGACGCGCTATTTAATCGCGCCGGATTCTGGGTCGCTTGAATAGGGGAATGGATTATGATCATATGCAAGCAGTGTTCGTACCAGAACCGCGAGGGGGTAATCTACTGTGATAACTGTGGGATGCCACTTAAAGAGAGTATCCAGGAGCGCAACTATACGCGCAAATTGGGGCGGGGGAACGGGGTGTTATCGGCTAAGGCGACGTGGGGGACGGCGCGGTTAACGGCTCAGACGGAAATTTTGTTGCATGTGGTGGATGAGAATAAGTCGGTGCCGTTGGTGATTGATACGCAGAGTGTGGTTGGGCGCGAGGATCGGTCTAGCGAGAATTACCCGGACATCAACTTAATGCCGTATGGCGGGATTGAGAAGGGGGTGTCGCGGCGTCATGCGACGATTGAGCGCAGTGAGGATACGCTCACGTTGATGGATATTGGGAGCAGTAACGGTACGTTTTTGAATGGGCAGCGGTTGGTGAGTCATCAGCCGCGTGTGATTCGCGATGGGGATGAGATTCGTTTTGGGAAGTTGGTCACGCGGATTTATTTCAAGTAGCGGCCTGTTAAGATAATTTTTATGTGTGGCATGTTATAAAGGGGATGATAGGAACAAATGATTACACTCATATTGCATATCAAGAACTCGGAGCCGATTAAGGTGGACGTGGATGAGATGCCGACGCCAACGGATATAGCGATTTTCGGCAAGAATCCGCGTGAGCGTACCGATAAAGAGGTGTATTGGTTGGAGGAGGGGGTAACGACGGTGTTATTCCCGTGGCACGCGATTAACTTTATCCAGGTGTTGCCGGACCCAACTGAGGAGGACAACATCCCGCGTTTGTTCCGAGACGATTAGACAAGAAAACGAAGGGTAGCGAAAAAGCGTATGGCAAGCAATATACCTCGGTCCGGGCAACGTGACCACGCAAAGAAGATTTTAGTGGTGGATGATGAGCCGCGTGTGATCGGGTTTATTCGGATGAACCTTGAGTTAGAGGGGCACCATATCATCGAGGCGCATAATGGGGTGGAGGCGTTGGAGGCGATCCGGACGAAGTTGCCGGATGTGGTGCTGTTGGATGTGATGATGCCGGAGTTAGACGGGTTCGAGACGTTGCGAATGCTGCGGGAGTTCTCGAATATCCCGGTGATTATGTTGACGGCGAAGGGGGAGGAGAACGATAAGGTTTACGGGTTGGAGTTGGGGGCGGATGATTATGTAGCGAAGCCGTTCGGCCCGCGTGAGTTGTCTAGCCGGATTAAGGCGGTATTGCGGCGGGTGAAGGGGCCGTCGTCATCGCCGGAACAGGCGGTGCTGGAGGTTGATAATCGTTTGAGTGTCGATTTTAATCGGCGTGAGGTGATTGTTGATGATGAGCATGTGAAGTTACGTCCGACGGAGTATCGGCTGCTGTATCATCTGATTGAGAATGCGGGGTGGACGGTCCCGCACGAGCAGTTATTGGCGAAGGTGTGGGGGTATGAGTATCGCGACGAGGCGCATTATGTGCGGCTGTATGTGAATTATCTGCGGGATAAGATTGAGGCGGAGCCGTCTGATCCGAAGTATATTTTAACAGAACGTGGGGTTGGGTATCGGTTTATGGATTTCAAGAAGGAGAAGGAGTAGCCAGATGGATAACGAACGTAAGGGTTTTGATCCGGTTGAGGAGATTAGTAACCTGCGAGATAACCTGCGCAAGGCGGTTGATGCGGGGGTTCGGTCGGTGACGAGTGCGATGTACCCGCCGTTAGATATTTACCGGGAGGGTGATACGGTGGTGGTGCGGACGGCTCCGTTAGATGGGTTGGATGCGACATCAATTGATGTGGAGATGCGCGGGGCGGAGTTGACGATTAGCGGGACGACACGGAGTACGGATGAGGTGGTATCTGAGGCGTATTTGCGGCGAGAGCGTAATTTCGGGCAGTTCAGCCGCACGGTGACGATCCCGGTCCGGGTCCAAGCGGAGGCGGCAAGCGCGAAGGTGAAGCACGACGTGTTGACGGTGACGTTCCCGGTAGAGCCACGCCGTGATGATGATGTGATTGATGTGCGGGTAGCGGGGTCTTAGTTCGGGACGGTACAAACGGACCAAAGCTGAATCGACGTTAAAAGCGCGTTATACCTTGTTAAAACGTATAGCGGGGGCTTTGCCCCCACCCCCCCCCACAATCTTTTGCAAAAGATTGACCAAAACTTTAGCTGTTAAAATCGAAGATTTTCACATTGGGTGACAAAATGGATGCTTTTTGTCCACTTTTTGAGTTTCAGATGGCACGTATTTAGGTATCGGGGTTCTCCTGGGTTTCGGTGAGGTGTTCGGCGCGGAGGATGTCGTATTCGGTTTGGAACATGATGTCGAGCATGGTTTTTTCGTCGTCTTCCAGGTGGGATTTGTTGAGTGTGTGATGGGCGAGGGCGTCGATTTCGTCTAATGTCATGAGATTATGTTGCTGGAGGGCGAGGTATTCATCGCTGAGTGTTTGACCGGTAAGGACGGGTATATCGGAACTAAAGATAATGGGGGCGTTGTGTTGTTGGAGGGTTGGGAGGGGGTAGGTTTCGACTTTTCGGACCCAGTTGCGGGCGATGGCCCGCCAAATGCCAAGGCTGAGGGTGACGTTGCGGTCGGCTAGGGAGGCGAGGGTTTCTGGAGAGTCGGCAATACCCCAGGCATCAACGATAGTGTCGAGGTGGAATAGGTGGATGGCTTCGTCGAAGTCGTCTTTACCGCCGAGGTAGGCGATGCGGGGCAGGTCTTTTTTGAGGGCGGTGCTGAAAGCTCGCTCGAAGGCGGATAGGTCGCTGGCGCGGGTGGGGATGTCCCCCACAAGGGCAATCGCGACGACTCCCCCATTGCGGGCGGTGGCGCTGGTGGCCCAGCGTGCGATTTCGTCGGCAAAGCGGGGTTCGGCGCGGGGGATGCCCATCACCCAACGCATTTGGATGCCCCAGGCGCGTTCGGCGCGGTCGCGTCCGTCGTTGATGGCTTCGATAAATTCCTCGAAGGTGAGGTCGCCGGTGACGAATGAGAGGGGGTTAATGACGATTTCGGCGTAGCGCACGTTGTCTTTGGAGAGGGCAACGCCGATGTCGTAGATGGTGCGGGTGAGGTCGTCGCCATAGCGTAGCCAGGAGCGCAGCATGGCGGTGAGTTCATCGAGTTTTTTGAATTCTGGGTTTTTGTATTGTTTGACCCATTTATCGAAGCGTTTGATTTCGTCGGGCATGTTATTTTGGTCGGCGAGCATGAGGAGGGTCTCGCGGGGGATGGCTGCTTCAAATTGTAGGTTAAGTTCGACTTTGGGTATTGCACGGATGTAGGTTTCGACAGACATTGGGTTAGCTCCTGTTTGTGAGTGGGTGGTCCGATTGGGTTTGTTGATATTGGATTGCTGCTTTGATGAAGGCGACAAAGAGTGGGTGTGGGTTGTTGGGTCGGCTTAGGAATTCTGGGTGAAATTGGCTGCCGAGCATGAAAGGATGGTCGTCAAGTTCGGCAATTTCAACGAGGTTGCTATTGGGGTTGATGCCGCTAAAGCACATGCCTTGTTCTTCAAAGGGCTGGCGGTAGAGGTTGTTAAACTCGAAGCGGTGGCGGTGGCGTTCTTGGATGGTGGTTTGGCCGTAGGCGGTGTGAGCGTGGCTGCCGGGGGTGAGGGTGCAGTCGTAGAGGCCGAGGCGCATGGTGCCGCCCATGTCGGTGATACCGCGTTGTTCGAGCATGAGGTCGATTACGGGGTGTTGGGTGGACATATCGAATTCGGCGCTGTTGGCTTCTTCAAGGCCGATCACGTTGCGGGCAAATTCGATGCACATGGCTTGCATCCCCAGGCATAGGCCGAGGTAAGGTTTGTTGTGTTCGCGGGCGTGTTGGGCGGCGGTAATTTTGCCTTCGACGCCGCGGTAGCCGAAGCCGCCGGGGACGACGATCCCGCTGACGGCGTTGAGGTCGTCCAGGCTGCGGCCTTTTTCAAGGTCGCCGGAGTTGATCCAGATCAGTTCTAGCGTGTTGTGGTGGCTGTTGGCGGCATGGAGCAGGGCTTCTTTGACGCTCATGTAGGCGTCGTGGAGTTCGACATATTTGCCGACGACGCCTATTTTCACGGTTTGGGTGTTGGTGCGCATTTGTTGGATCATGGCTCGCCATTGGGTGAGGTCTGGGGCGGGGGATGAGAGCTGAAAGTGTTGGATGAGGTAGTCGCCTAGGCCGGCATCTTCTAGCATAAGGGGGACTTCGTAGAGGATGTCGCTGGTAACGAGGGGGATGACGGCTACTTCGTCTACGTCGCAGAACAGGGCGATTTTCTTGACGACTTCATCGGTGACGGGGTAATCGGTGCGGGGGATGATGACGTGTGGTTGGATGCCGATGCCGCGTAGTTCGCGGACGCTGTGCTGGGTCGGTTTGGTTTTGAGTTCTCCGGTTGCGCCGATGTAGGGTAAGAAGGTGATATGCAGGAAAAGCGAATCTTGGCGGGGCAGGCGGTTGCGCATCTGGCGGATGGCTTCTAGGAAGGGTTGGCCTTCGATGTCGCCGACGGTACCACCGACTTCGACAATAACAATGTCGGCGTTAGTTTCCTGGGCGACGAGGGCGATGCGGCGGCGGATTTCGTTGGTAATGTGGGGGATCACCTGGATGGTACCGCCGAGGAAATCGCCACGGCGTTCTTTTTCGATGACGTGGCTGTAGACTTGCCCGGCGGTGACGTTGCAGGATCGGCTGAGGCTTTCGTCTACGAAGCGTTCGTAGTGGCCAAGGTCGAGGTCGGTTTCTGCGCCATCGGCGGTGACAAACACTTCGCCGTGTTGGTAGGGGCTCATGGTGCCGGGGTCGATATTGAGATAGGGGTCTAGTTTTTGGATGGCAACTTTGAAGCCGCGTGCTTTGAGGATGCGCCCGATAGCAGCGGCGGTGACGCCTTTGCCAACGGAGCTAACGACGCCGCCGGTGCAGAAGATGTATTTTGGCGTAGACATGCTGCGCTTTCACCCTAGGGTTGATGGACAAATCAAAGGGCGGGGAGTGTCGATGCGTGTGTGACGCATAGTTCCCCGCCGGGGTGGGCCGATATGTGGTAGGAGGGAGTTAGACGCCTTCCTAGCGCATAGGGTTAAGTGGGGCGCGAGCGCCCGCTGCGATATTAAACGAGGTTAGCGAGATCGTCGGCGGTGCGGCGCATGTCTAGGAAGATGAGGCCGAGCTTGGCACCTTCGCGAACGAGGGTGGTCAAGACGGCTTCGTCGCCAATGGACATGAGGATAACATAGCCGCCAGTCCCCCGGACGTAAACTTGATCCAGCACGCCACGGCCTAGCTCGGTGGCGATACGCTCGCCAAGTGATAGCATGGCGGCGGACATGGCGGATACACGGTCCTCTTCGACGCCGGTTGGGAGTGATGAAGCCATGATGAGGCCATCGACACTAACGACAGCGGAGGCTTCAATTTCTGGGGTGGTAGATTGCAGTTCGCGCATACGGTCTTCCATTAGCTCGGTGCGAGACTTCGCCATAGAGATGTGCTCCTTTCAGAAAGCGCCCCCGACGATGACCGAGGGGGGGAAATGTTGCATCGCAAAACGGGTGGTGAAATGAATAAGACGGGTTCAGTTTGTCTCTAATGATTCAATTATACAAGGTCGGTGGCAAACGGCAAGTTTCCGATGGGGGCATTTCATGTTAGTGGCAAATGTGTTCTCCTTGCGGTGGTACGGGCACAGCGCCCCCGCACTGTAAAACTTGGCTTTGCAATAGCCCTAACGATTGCCCTGTGATGGTGCGCTGTGGGATTGTAATCTGTTATGATGGTGATGTTTAGTTGAACGGTAATTTTACCCGTGTCGTTATTTGGCAATCTTTAGGGGAGCGTCATGTCCGATTATTCGCAAAATACCCAACGGTCGTCCGAGAACCCGCGTGAACGGACGGTATTGGTGCAGCAGGTGGCAGAACGGGTTTCGCAGTCGGTTAACCAGGTGATTATCGGTAAGCGGAACGAAATCCGGTTGACGGTGCTTGGGTTGATCACACGCGGTCATATTCTGATTGAGGACATCCCCGGTGTGGGGAAAACGATGATGGCGAAGGCGATTAGCCGGTCGATTGGGGCGCAGTTCAGCCGGATTCAGTTTACGCCGGATATGTTGCCGACGGATGTGACGGGGGTTTCGATTTTTAATGAGCGCACGCGGGAATTTGAGTTCCGGGCGGGGCCGATTATGTCGCAGATTGTGTTGGCGGATGAGATCAACCGGGCGACGCCGAAAACGCAGGCGGCGTTGTTAGAGGCGATGGAGGAACGGCAGGTGACGGTTGATGGGGTGACGTACCCGATGCAGGACCCGTTTTTGATCTTGGCGACACAGAACCCGATTGAGTATGAAGGGACGTTCCCGTTGCCGGAGGCGCAGCTTGATCGGTTTTTGTTGCGTTTGCAGTTGGGGTATCCGTCGCCGGCGGAGGAATTGACGGTGCTTTCGGCACAGCAGTATCAACACCCGATTGACAATGTGCAGCAAGCGGTGAGTGTGCAGGAGTTGTTAGCGGCGCAGCAGGCGGTCCGTGAGGTGTATGTGGCGGAGGAGGTAAAGCAGTATATTGTTTCGTTGGTGGGCGGAACGCGGCAGCACCCGGATGTGTATCTGGGGAGTAGCCCGCGTGGGTCGTTGGCGTTGTTCCGCACTTCACAGACGCGGGCGGCGATGGCGGGGCGCGATTATGTGGTACCGGATGATGTGAAGGCGTTGGCAGAGGTGACACTGGCGCACCGGGTGATCGTCGGCCCGGCGGCGCGGATTAAGGATATTTCATCGCGGACGATTGTGCAGGATGTGCTGGCGAATACGCCGGTGCCGGGTGTATCGGTCAGGTAGTGTGATGCCAAGCCGACGAAATGGTGTGTATGCGTTGATTATTGTGGCGATTATTGCTGGTTTGGGAACGGGGCAGGCGTTTTTTTTCAATATCGCGTATGGTTTTGGGGGGTTGTTGGTGGTGGCGTATGTGTGGGCGTGGTTGTCTGTGCGGTGGTTGGGTATCAGCCGTAAGACGCGAGCGCGGCGGGCGCAGGTGGGGCGTCATCTGGATGAGGTGTTTACGATTCATAACCGGACGTTGCTCCCGAAGTTATGGTTGGAGGTGCGCGATTTTTCGGAATTGCCGGGGCATAAGGCGAGCCATGTTGTGCCGGCGATTGGCCCGCGTGGGCAGTATCGGTGGTATGTGCAAACGCCGTGTTTGGCGCGGGGCGAGTTCCGGTTGGGGCCGATGGCGTTAAAAAGTGGCGATCCGTTTGGGTTATTTGTTGCGCCGCGCCGGATGGAGGCGACATCTAGCGTGATTGTGTACCCGCGAACGGTATCGTTAAGCAAGTTTGAGTTGCCGATGGCGATGTTATCCGGCGGGGAACCGCAGCGCCGGCGGTCGCATACGGTGACGACGAATGCGGTTAGTGTGCGGGAGTATGTGGCGGGGGATAGTTTTAACCGGATTCATTGGCGCAGTAGCGCCCGGCGCAGTAAGTTGATGGTGAAGGAGTTTGAGCTTGATCCGTTGGTGGATGTACATCTTTTTGTGGATTTATCGGTCGAGACATTGTATGAAGCGCCAGGGATAAAGCGGATTGGGGGGAATGGCCCGGTGATGTCGTCTGGGGGGGCGCTTCCGCCATCGACGGAGGAGTATTCGGTGGTGGTGGCGGCGTCGTTGGCGCGGTATTTTATTGATTCGCAGCGGGCGTTGGGGTTTTTCGCGTATACGCCGGCGCGTGAGGTGCTGATAGCGGATCGGGGTGAGCGCCAACTCACCCGGATATTGCAGGTGTTAGCGACGGCGCGTAGCCAGACGCCGTATACGTTGGCGCAGATGCTTAGCTTGGAGGCGACTCACCTGGCGCGGGGGGCGACGGTGATTATTATCACGGCTTCGACGGATGTGGCGTGGGTGACGGAAACGCAGATTTTGGCACGACGGGGAACGCGCCCGATGTGTGTTTTTGTTGATCCGGCGTCTTTTGGCAAGTCGGTTGATACGGATGAGATACGCGGGATGCTGACGTTATCGCGGATTCCGACGCTGGCGGTTCGGTGGGGTGATGATTTATCGCTGGCGTTATCACAAATGCCGTTGTGAGGGTAGTTATTAGGTTCTATGTAAAATTCAAAATGCGTCAGGTTTGGTGGGGTTTCACCCCACACCCCACCACTTTTTCCAGAAAAAGTGGACAAAAAGCGTGCATTTTGATTGAAAAAGCATAAAGTATCGAGGTATTACTTTGCGTTCGTGGTTATGATAATTGTTTTAGGGGATCAGGTTGACTGAACAAACGATGCGTAAGCGGTTCGATTATTTGTATGTGGTGGTGTTTGTCAGCGGGTTAACGACGTTGGTGATTGAGTTAACGGCGTCGCGGTTGTTGGGGAATGTGTTTGGGACGAGTAACCTGGTGTGGGCGAATATTATCGGGTTGATGCTGTTGTATTTGACGGTCGGGTATTTTATTGGGGGCCGGGTGGCGGATCGGTCGCCGTATCGGGTGACGTTGTATCGGATTGTGACGGTGGCGGCCTTTTTGGGGGCGCTGATCCCGTTGGTGGCGGACCCGGTGCTGCGGATGGCGTCGCGGGCGGTGTTGGGGGCGGAGGCGGCGCTGGCGATTGGGTCGTTTATTGCGGTGTTGGTACTGTTTTCGGTGCCGGTGACGATGTTGGGGATGGTGTCGCCGTTTGCGATCCGGCTGGCGATGGTTGATGTGACGGACGCGGGGCGGGTGTCTGGGCGGGTGTATGCGCTTAGTACGTTGGGTAGTTTGGTGGGGACGTTTTTACCGGTGTTGGTGACGATCCCGGTGATGGGGACGACACGCACGTTTTTGTTGTTTGGGGGGGTGTTGTTCGGGGTGGGGTTGCTGGGGTTGATGTTGGAGCGTGGCGGGCGGGCGCTGGTGCAGTTGTGGATGGTGGGGGTGGTGATAGGCGCGATGGTGTTGGGGGCTACGCGCTATACGCGGGGTGCTATCAGCGCGGATTTTGAGGTGTTATACCAGGGGGAGAGCGCGTATAACTATATTCAGGTGCAGCAAGATATAAATGGGTATCGCTATTTGTTTTTGAATGAGGGACAAGGGATTCATAGCCAGTGGCACCGGGAGCAGATCGGGTATGGGCGGACGTGGAGCTTTTTCCTGGCGGCCCCGTACTTTAACCCGGTTCCGGCCCAGGTGGAGGATGTGCTGGTGATTGGTTTGGCGGCGGGGACGATCCCCCGGCAGTATATTTCGGTTTACGGGGATATTCCGATAGATGGGGTGGAGATCGACCCGGAGATTATCGAGGTGGGGGCGGCTTATTTCGGGATGAATGCGGATGAGATGCCGAGCTTGACGACGTATGCCCAGGATGGGCGGTATGTGCTGAATCAGTTGGAACGACGGTATAGTGTGGTGGCGGTGGATGCGTATCGTCCGCCATATATACCGTGGCATTTGACAACGGTAGAGTTTTTCGAGGAGATACGGGCGCACCTGGAGCCGGAAGGCGTGGTGGCGATCAATGTGGGACGTACTTCGACGGATCGGCGGTTGGTGGATGCGATGACGGCGACGTTGGCGGCGGTGTACCCGTCGGTTTATGCGATAGATGTTCCGGCGACGTTTAATACGATTTTGGTGGCGACGATGCAGCCGACTTCCCCATCAAACCTGGCGGCGAACTTGGCGGGCTTACCGCCGGATGCGCCGCCGCTTTTGCGGGATGTGCTGGCGGTGGCGGATGCGAACCGGGTTCCGGCGGTGGCGGCGGCTACGGTCTTTACGGATGATAAGGCTCCGGTAGAGTTGTTGGTCGATTCGATTGTGCTAAACTTTGTGCTGAATGGTGATATGGAGCAGATACGATGATACAGCGGATACTGACATCGGCGGCACAGGGGGCGGTGGTGGTGGCGGTCCCGGTGGTACTGACGGTGGTGATGGTACGGTTGGTGATGTCGCCCTGGTTTTTACAGGTGGAGTATACGCGCCCTGGTTTCCCGGAGGACTCGTTCGGGTTTACGACGGAAGATCGGTTGGCGTATGCGCCGCCGGCGGTCGAGTATTTGTTGAATGATGCGGATATATCTTTTTTGGCGGATTTACGACTTCCGCGTAATATTGTGCCGTTGGGGGTGTGTGAGATTGCGCCGGAGGACCCGACGTTATGTTATCGGTTTAACGAGCGTGAGTTGAAGCATATGGAGGATGTGAAGGTGGTGACGCGGGGGACGTATTTTACGGGGGTGGCGTTGTCGGTGTTGGGGGTATTGGCGGGGGGGGGTTTTG
>DAOTUA010000095.1:0-17931 GCA_034437355.1 Anaerolineae bacterium
GGAGAGGGGCTAAATCACGCGATGAGAAGTCCCCCTCTCCCCGCGAAGCTGTGGGAGAGGGGGATTTAGGGGGTGAGGGCGGGTGCGATACCGTAAGATGTGTTTAGTACGTGAGTAGTTACCTTTCCAGAAAGAAAGAAGCAAAGAAAGCGATGATAGAGTTATTTTCAATCAAAATAGACGCTTTTTGTCCACTTTTTCTGGAAAAAGTAGTAGGGTGTGGGATAAAACCCCACCAAATCTTACGCATTTTGAATTTCACATAGAACGTAAGATACGCCTGCTATGAAATAGTGGCTTCTTTAACTTTGTGTGTAACGACTCAGGTACGATTGGGGCGCGTGTCCTCTTCATCGGGCGGGGTGGTCTCGACTTTGCTTATAGTGGGTTGCCCGCGCCGTTCTTCGCGGTTGTTCAACCGTTTGAGATCGCTTGCGTAGTAGCGCGGTTTTGTACCGCCCCCACTGATGGCAACCCGTGCCACCCCACGCGCAAATATATCTATCGGTAGGGGTGCGCTGCGGCGGAAAAAGGGCGTAATCATCGCTGTCAGGTTGACCAGTCGATAGGCCAGGTGGCGCGGCTTGCCCCGTTGATAGAGTAACGGCGCACGGATCACCGTACTGTTTAGCCCGACCCGTTTCAGATACGCTTCCGCCTCGCGCTTCGAGCGAATATAGGGTTGTGGGAACCAGGGTGCGTTGGCGGCACTAATAAAAATTAAGTGCTGTACCCCGTCACTAATGCACATATCGACCACATTTCGCAGCGATAGCACGTTCAGGTAATGGTAAGTTAGCCCGGTGGCGGGGTCGTTTTGTGTGCCGCCAACCGTGTGAATGACAATCCGCGCACGACGGGCACGTCCCTTGAGGCTGGCTGGGTTCCATACATCGCCCTCATGCCAAGTGACCTCTTGCGCTAACGGACCCAACCGATCAACCGTAGCAGGCCGGATCAATACGCTTACGGTTTGATGTTCTGCTAGCAGCGCCGCCGCAATATGATTGCCCATAAACGTACCGCCACCCGTAATGAGAATACCCGGTCGTGCGGTTGTCATGGATGTATCACGCATCGCGCTAGGCTGCTGGGGAGGATTGTCATCGGCTATACCCCTTTTATGCGTCTGGGTTCCCAACGGTCAGGATATAGCCGACTATATCCCGGATTTCGTCATCTGTCAGAATTTCGCTGTAGTTCTGCGGCATGAGATTTTCCGGGTAGGCCGGTTCTGCGGGGACGATATAGGCGTCCGAGTTGCGGATCGACTGTTCAGTGTAAGCGACAATATGCGGTGGGTTAGCTGCCTCGACCCGTTCTTCACGAGCGTACAAGCCATACAACGCCGGCCCCACTTGTCGAATTTGGCTGGCATCCACCGAGTGACAACTAGCACACATCCACACACCGGATGAGGTTTCTAACGGTGCATTGAACAGCCGTTGCCCATTGGCAATATCGGCGCTAGCAAGCAAACGCTCAACCGCCTCGGCACTGCTGATCGATCCGCCGTTGCCGTTGCCGTTGCCGTTGCCGGGTCTGCCGTTGCCGTTGCCGGGTCCGCCGTTGCCGTTGCCCATACCCATTGTAGATTCAGTCGTCGGCTCGACAGTCGGCTCAGTCGTCGGTTCGACGGTCGGCTCAGTCGTCGGCTCGACGGTCGGCTCAGTCGTCGGCTCGACAGTCGGCTCAGTCGTCGGTTCATCTGTGGTGTCGCCTGCGATCACAGCTTGTTCACTAGGGGGCATCGACGGGTTAAACGGTGTTGGGAAGGCAAAAACGATTAGGATTACCATGGCAATAACAGCCATCAGCACGAGTGCTTGGTATCCGCCAAGCTCTTGTGCCAGCGTATCTGGTTGCGTTTGATCATCTTCGCCGGAAACAAGCAATGATTTCTTGTCGTCGTCTGTCATGGTTCAGTTGCCCCTTTTGTAACAATTTTCTCAAACGTAAGTGATGTTATTTTAACTCTTTTCACTAGAATAATGCCAGCACAGGCTTTAGCGGGATAGAGATTTTGCAAAGTCACAGAACTGATCCTTGGGCGCTACCCAAACCCGTTACTTTTTTCAATAAGTATGGTAACTACTCAGGTAGAGATCAGGATATCGTGGGGTTTCACCCCACCACTTTTTCCAGAAAAAGTGGACAAAAAGCGTCCATCTTGTCATCCAAGATGACGGTTTAGACGATTTTCACAGCTAAAGTTTTGGTCTATCTTTTGCAAAAGCTGGTGGGGATTCGGGGGTAAAGCCCCTGAGCAGTTACTAAGTATGCTATCGGTATTCCTTTGGAGAGGAGGTGCAACACAATGAACATTGAACATCGCCATGATTGGGACGTTTCGCCGCAAGAGGCGATCCGGATTCAAACTGATTTTGCCGCCGAATTGATAGACACAACCCCACTCGATCTTACCGCGATCCGTTATATTGGCGGGGTCGATGTCAGCGTGAAAGACGGCCTATCGACGGCGGCGGTTGTCGTGTTAACTTACCCGGTGTTACAGGTGGTCGAGACAGTCATCACCACCCGCCCAACACCCTTCCCCTACATCCCCGGTTTGCTAACCTTCCGCGAAGGCCCGGTCTTGGTCGAAGCCTTCCAACAACTCCAACACGAACCGGATGTATTCCTGTTCGATGGGATGGGCCGTATTCATCCGCGCCGGATGGGGATCGCCGCCCATATGGGGCTGTGGCTGCATAAACCGACTATTGGCGTCGGCAAAACACATTTCATCGGTACTTATAATGATCCCGGCATCCACAAGGGGAGTTACAGCCCGATCTACGACAACTTTGAGCGCATCGGTAATCTGTTACGGACCCGCACCAACGTTAAACCCGTTTACGTGTCGGTCGGTCATCTGGCGGACTTACCGACGGCAACCGCCCTGACGCTCGCCTGTGCGCCTAAATATCGGTTGCCACGTCCTATCCGCCTGGCACACAAAGCCGCCGGGATGTGATATTCATCACGCCCTTTCACACACTTTATAACTAACGATTGCCAATCATCCCAGGCAATATGAGAGTGAGCCTTACCACATTGGCTCGCCTATGTTGTTTGATCAGGGGATAGCCCGATGAGAAAATGGTTCTACAGTATATTGATCCTAGTTTGCCTTATGCCGTTGGCGGCGATACACGCCCAACAAGCCGAGACCCCGCCCGTTGTGCAGGCGGCTTTATTCTATTCGCCAACTTGCCCCCATTGCCACACCGTTATTGATGACGTATTGCCGGGGATGCAAACGACCTATGGCGAACAATTACAAATCTACTTTGTTGATGTTTCGCAGCAAGGTGGCGGGGCACTGTTTTACCAGGCGTGTGATGCGCTGAGTATCCCCGCTAACGCTTGCGGGTCCGTCCCAATGATGATCGTTGGCGATGCGTATCTGATCGGCTCGGCGGCGATCCCCAACCAGATGCCCGGTATAGTCGATAGCCTGCTGGCCCAAGGCGGCGCGGACTTATCCGCAGTGCCGGCCCTGGCAGATGCGATCTCTGTTCAAACCGGGGCCGAGGCCCCCACCGATGCGGCTGATGGTGTCTGGTCACGGTTCCAGGCGGAACCGCTGGCGATGGGGACCGGGGTTGTCGTGGTGGTCGGGTTGGTGCTGTCGCTGGTAATGTCTGGTTTGGCCTGGGGTGCTATCCGGCAAGACCATGTGCCGGGATGGTTGGTAAGTGGGCCTATCCGCCTGATGATTGGTGGGGCGCTGGGTGGTGGGGTGTTGGTCATCGGCGGCGTGATCACGTCTGGCGGTGGGTTGCCAACCCTGCTGGCAATCGGGATCGGCCTGTTACTGTTATTGCCCGCCATTCAGGTGATGCTCACGCAGAGGCTATCCGTCACGGAAACGTTAAAGGCGTGGCGCTGGTCGCTGCCGGTGGTGATGGTCGCGGGGATACTGGTGGCCGGGTATCTTAGTTATGTGGAAGTGGGCCAGGCCGAAGCGACTTGTGGTGTGATCGGAGATTGTAACGCTGTCCAGGCCAGCGAATATGCGACTATCCTGGGGGTTCCTGTTGGCTTGATCGGCGTGGCGGGTTACGTGGCGCTGCTGCTGGCATGGGCTGGCAGCGAGTGGGGCAGCGAACGGCTGCAACGCCGAAGCCGGGCCTTGATGTTGGCGTTTGTTACGTTTGGTGTCGTGTTTTCGATTTACCTCACCATCATCGAACTTTTCATAATTGGGGCGATGTGTGTCTGGTGTGTCACGTCGGCGCTGATCATGCTGGCTTTGTCCGGGTTGATTGGGCCGTTTGGTTGGATGGCGCTCGCGGGAGCGCGTATTGCCAACGCCGATGCCCCATCAACCCGTAAGCGTGCTTACGTTAATGGTCGCTAGCCGGGTTCATCTACGCTCGTGATGTCTAGCTATCTGCCTCGGCAGTGGCTTGTATCGCTAGCAAGTTGTTTTGGTTACGCCGGATACCGTTTAGAGCCTGGTTCTGCACATCGCCAGTGGTCGGGATCAGGTCAATCAGGGCTAGCACGCGCTCAAATTCTAAGATCGCATCCTGGAATTCGCCCAGCTCCTCGTAGATCAGCCCACGTAACAAGTACCAGGCCGGGCGCTTGTCGGCTTGCAGGGCGCTGTTGATGTGGGCTAGGGCGGTGTTGGCGTCGCCTAGTTGATAGTAGGCACGGGCGCGTAGCGCGTTGGCGGTAGGTTGGTCCTCGTCTGGGATGTCGCCAAAGGCGCTGTCGATGAGCGTTACGATGGCTTGGTAGTCGCTTTGCATGAGCGTATCATCGACGCTGATCAAGCGTGCCTCCATAAAGTTCGCCTCACCAAGGCCGAGCGTACCGTTTTCCCGGAGTTCTTGTAGCATCAGGCTGGCTTGCTGGTATTCCCCGGCGGCATAGGCCAGTTGCATTTGGCGGATGCGTAATTCGGGGTCGGTGGTGGCATCGTAGGCAGCGGCGATACTCGCTAAGGCCCTGGCAGGCTGGCGGCGGGCTTCGTAGATGGCGGCCTGCCCGATGTAGGCGTTTACGGCGGGGGGTTGTTCGGTGTTATTGCCGATCAAGATAGCCTGATTGTAGGCTTCTAATGCCAGGATTTCGTTACCCTCTAACACGCGAATATCACCTAGCCGGGTCCACATTTCGATGTCGTTGGGGTAGTAGAACAGGTGGGTTTGTGCGTCTTGTACCGCACGGGGATACAACTGAATGCGGATGGTGATCTCGGTACGGAGTTCGTTACCGCGTTTGTTGGCGGGGTCGCCGTATAGCAATAGTTCCACCTTGTGAGCCGCGTCCTCCAGGCGGCCTTCGGCGGTTGCGACGAGTGCCTCCAGGAAGAAGAAGTTCAGGTTATCTTGTAGGCTGGGGTTGGCTATGGCTTGTTGGATCATAGCCAGGGATTGTTCGGTATCACCGTTTTCAACATAACTTTCTGCCATAACGATATACGGCTGTGCCCAATCGGGCGCGTTTTGGATGGCGCGATCTGCATCCTGGCGGGCTAGCCGGATCAGTTCGTTGGCGGCGTTGGCGTCGCCGTCCTCAAGCGCCTGCTCAAACAGGCTCACGTAAGCCTCGGCCCGCGCCCCGGCAAGTGTGGCAATATGATCGACATTATTCGGGTCGATCTCTTGTAGCCGGCCCTGCGCTTGCTCGACCAACGCGAGCGCGTCCTCCGGTTCGCCCTGTTCGATTAAGGCGCGGGCTTCCTGATAGTAGATTTTACTATTAAATGCCTGATCTCCCAATTCGGCCCGCGCTATCTGTAGGGTTGCGATGGCGGGTGCATATTCACCGTTAGCGATCAACACGGACGCATCACGGACGGCTCGGTTGGAGACGCCGCCGGGTAGCGGGAACTCGGTTGCGATGCGGTTCAGCGGGTTGCCGGCTCGGAAGGGCGCGGTTGAGGAAGGGGTTAGGCTGGGGATGGCTTCGGTTGGGGTGGATGAGGGCGTCGCGGTGAAACCGGGGGTATTGGTCGGGATCAGCGAAGGGGTGGGGGTCGTGGTGGGTTCCACCAAGCTGTTGATTGGGGTTGGGTTCCCGGCGATCTGCACCACCACGTTAGAGACAGCTTGTCGGACTTGCGGGATACTCCAGATAATCGACCCTAGAATGATCAACGGGAGGATCACGCCGACGAAAATAGCGGCCCCGGCAGCGGCTCGCACGAGTAAAATCTCGCGCTTGCCAGCGCGGTTGCTATCTTTCTTAACCCAGGTGATGTTATCCGGTGGTAGGGGGGCTTGCAGATAATCTTCTGCCAGGGCTTGCGCTTCGTCTGCGTAGAGTTGTACCCGTTCTTCGTAGGTTTCGGGGCGGGGGGGCGGCTTGGGTATGGATACCTCGCGGTCATCATCGGGTGGTGGCGTGTTGGGGGCTTCGTCGGGTCGTTGTGAGCCATCGGTAGGGGCGATGTCGTCCGCAGCTTCGATGAAGGGCGCATTATCGGCTGGCGCGTCTGAGATCGTATCCTCGGTGAAAACGGGCGGGGATGGCGTGGGTTCTGGTTCTGGGGTTGGGTCGGGCGGTGTGTCGCGGGCTTGTGCCTTGTCCATCAGCACTTGTGGGTCTACGCCGAGCTTATCCGCCATGCTTAGGGCCTGCGTGTTGAGTGGGTTAATCTGTAACGCTTTTTGCAGGCTGATGAGCTTATTTCGGTTAGACTCCGTTACGCTGGCAAGTACCAACCACGCCATATCGTTGGTTGGGTCTTGGCGTAAAGATGCTTTGACCAGCTTTTCTGCTTTAGGTAGGTCACGTTCCCTGGCGGCGGCAACGGCAGCCGCGAGCAGTTCTTTTGCCGATTGTTCTGCCACAATGAAGCCCTCAATACATAAAACATACGATCACGAGAGATGTTATGTTTCATTGTATCCTGTGTTGGCGGGGGCGCAAAGTATTGTCCTTAAACGGGTGCATTTCAGATTGGTGGCAAGTGCGTTCTCCACACTAGCAGGGCAATCGCACCGGATATCCCGCGAGTTTTGGCTATTGTTGCCATATGCGATTGCCCTACTTAAACGGCAGGCCAGGGGTAATTCGGGCCGGGGCCGGGGTGGGGGTATTGGCGGGTGGTTATGACCCGGTCGATGCGTTTTTGGAAGGCGTCTAACTCTTGAAGGGAAAGCAAGTTAGACATAAAGTTGCGGTAGTCGCTGTCGGTATCCATCAGGTGTTGGCAGAGCTGTTCGACATCGGCCATCAGCAATGCGGGGATCGGCTGGCCTGCAAAATCCCAGATGACGGTCCGTAGTTTGTGGTCCGCATTAAACGTGATACCGTGATCGATGCCCCAGAGTTGGTTATTGGCATCTAACAGGCAATGTCCGCCTTTGCGGTCGGCATTATTCACCAGGACATCGAACAGACACAAGCGGGCCAATTGGGGGGTCAGGGTGTCGTCAAACGAAAAGTAGTTCACGTTGGGGTCGTGATCGATATAGAACTGTACCGAGCCGACACCGTGCGACCCATCGCGGGCAACCGTCGGCGGGACCAGGCCCCATCCCAGTGTTTCTGATGTGAGGTAGGAGGCGTGTTCACGTTTGTAGAGCGTACCATCCGGGAAATCCCAGAGGGGGCGCTCGCCCCGGCGCGGTTTATAGATGGCTGGCAGGCAGTAGTCGCCTTTTTCCATTGTCACCAGAAAGGTATAGTTAGAGCTATAGCGCATCATACCGTGTGTGTCTTGCATGTCGCCGTTCTGCAACACATCTAATACAGTCGCCGGGGGGAGCGACTGCGGGGTGTTGTCGTCGGGCTGTGGGGTTGGGGTGTTGGCTTCGGACATACCTGTTTGCCTTCGCACTTATTGGTTTGAGCAGGGGGCCGGGTTAGGTCCAATAGTAGACTAAACGCCCGTTTTGTTTCGGGTCGGCGCGGCCCTGGTCTACAGTGTGCATGGCCTGGGAACTTAACGCGAGCATTTGATCGCGGCTGCACCACAGGCGGACGACACCGGGTTCTTCCGCTTCGCCCAGTTGTGGCATTTCGCGGGCTTCCAGGACGATCATCTGGCTGGCTTCATCGTAACCGATGCCCATCTGCGCGACACGAAATACTGGGCGGATTGGTTCGCGCAGGTCCATATCCATGCTGTCGAAGTTTTCGCCGCCGTCGGCTACCTCGCGGGCTCGTTCTTCGAGGTCCTCAATCAGTTCTTGGATGGCTTCGCTCAAAGCCCAAGCCTGTTCTTTTTCGATGATCAGCGATACCACCCGCGCATCGCGCCCGGCCTGTAGGTGGAAGATACGCTTGCCTTTCGGCCCAATGGTGCCAATGGTCACAAAATCGACAGGTTTCATTTCGAGTTCAATACGTTTTGTCATATGCCCTTACCTCTTGCAAACTCTGAGCCATCTGGCGGCCCCCTGGGTTATTCTGTGCCATTGGCCTGTGCTTTTTTTCGGTCGCGCTCTAGTTGTTGGACGTGCGCGGTATCGTTGACGGTGGTTATAAACGGGCGGCTGTGGCCCAGTTGAATACTGGTGATAGATGCCGGGGAAATAACGATCCGCTGGAACACGTCCAGGTGCATCCCCAGGAAGTGTGCCACGACCATCTTAATCAGGTCCGCATGGGAAAAGATGGCGATGGTATCGCGGGGGTATTGGCGGGCCAGGCGTTCGATCTCGTTGACGGCCCGCACTTGCACATCGCGCATATGTTCGCCATTGGGGAAGTAAGCACGGGTCGGGTATTCCTGGATCACATCCCACATTTTCCGGCGGCGTAAGTTGGCGATCTTTGCGCCTTGCCAGTCACCGTAATCCACCTCACCGATCTCGTTGTTGGTCTGGATCGTGAGATGCGGATGATGCTGGGCGACGGCGGCGGCCGTTTCTTGGGTGCGTTCTAGTGGGCTGGAAATAAGCTGGTCCAGCTTAATATCTGCCAGGCGTGCGCCGAGTGCTTCGGCCTGGGCCTTGCCGTCGTCGTTCAGATGAACGCCGGGGGTCCGGCCTGCGAGCTTACCTGTTTTAACAAAGTCGTTGACTGCGTGACGGATGAGAAGAATGTGTGTCATAGGTCCCCAGGTTATGTGATCGGAACAAGTCGCTAGGTAAAACGCTGTCTTGTTGCATCATATCATAAACGCCAATGAATATCATCAGCACTCATCCATTTCAAAAGTCTGGGCCGCCACAAGAAAACTGCCCGCGAAATCTGATGGCACCCCTAAACGGTTTCGCGCTTGCGTGTGATCACGATCTGATTAACGCCCATGCTGAGGGGCGTGAGCGTCGTTCGGGTGATCACCTGTAATAAGGCGGGGGCACCGAATAACCCAAACTGAATCGCCTTCGGGATTAGGGGAAAGTAGGGCACATCCCATAAGCCATCCCCGAATTGCCGCACCACCTCAAACCCGTTGGCCTCGCTCCAGGCTCGCCACTGTGCCGGGGGGTGGACGTTGATATGCGTCTGATCCTTACCGATGGCGTCCGTCCGATGGTCTTTGAAGCGCCGCAGTGTGTAAGTCGGTTGGGGAGTAGCGTACAAGAACACGCCGCCCGGTTGGAGTAATCGGTTAACATCGCGGATGGTCTGTTCCGGGTCCGGCAGATGTTCGACCAGATGTAAGGCGACCACCACGCTAAACGTCCCCGGTTGGAACTCGTCGGCAATGTCGCTCACATCCAACTGGTAGGCATCGGCACGGGGGGCATTGTGACGGGTTTGTTCGATGCTGTAATCGATCAGGTCGATCCCGACCGCCTGGAAGTCGTCTTGCAATAGGCCGAGCAAATGCCCCAGGCCGCACCCCATCTCTAGCAGGCGGCCATCACCGGGGGGGGCAAAACGCCGTACCAGCGCGGCGTAATAACGCCGGGCAAACCAGTACATGCTAAAGCGCCCTAAGCCACGGTCGGCATAGTTCCACTTCTGGAAGTATTCGCGGGTGTAGTGTTCGGTTGGCGAGTCGGTCATGGGGGGGGTCTCTTCTGGTAGACAAAAGGGCAGCCGAAACGACTACCCTGCTAGCGGTTGCTAAGCGCGGTACGGGCCGACGGAGCCAACGGATCAGGTGTAAGACTGAAGTTCGACGGGTTTAACATCTTTCGTTACGTCGTATAACTCGAAAGACAGGTCCGGCAGGGACAGCACGCCGTAAGTGTGACTGGTGGCCCGCATGGTACTCATCGTGTATAACGAACCGGGGTTGACCACACACCCGTTATCGACACTGATAAACATGGGGACGTGTGTATGCCCGGTAATCATCACATTAACATTCAGAGATTTGAGCATCATATTCAACAGCGTATCCGAAACGTGCGATTCGTACATCCCCCAGATGTTATTTCCGGGTTTGCCATGGCAAATGTACAGGTCGGTGTCGGCTAGCGTAACATAAGTCTCGATGGGCAGGTTTTTTAAGAATTTTTTGTTGTCTGGCTTGATGTCGTAGGCCCACTCATCATGGTTGCCGCGTACCGTAAGGATGTCGCGTTCGCGGATGACTTCGACAACGGCGTTGGGGCTTGGCCCACGCCCGATCAGGTCACCCGCACATAGGATGCGCTCTACCCCGTGTTTGGTATCCATACGTTGAATTACTGTTTTTAGCGCCTGATAGTCTCCATGGATATCTGATATAATCCCTACTCTCATTTCTAAACTAATCCTGGTAAACACATAATTAAAGCAATTATATGCGAAATCGGCGGCTAAGTGTTATAGGCTATTCCTTCTTGTTGATACTTAACGGGGGCCTGTTCATACAAGGTTTACCTGCATGTGGCGATCTACGCCCGACCAGTATGCTGTCGCCTTGGTCGGGGGCGGGGGATGTGTGGTGCTTAGAACGGGTGCTTGATGAGCCGGGTGTGGGGCCGGTCGGGTATACCGCCATCACAGCGGCGGGGGATGCGCTCTATGCGGTGCTGCCGATGCGTGGGCAACTCGTTCAGATCAACGATACCGACAACGACCGCCTACCCGATGCCGCCGTCACGCTGGCAGATGAACTGGACCGCCCGACCGGGCTAACGGCCTACGAAAACATGCTTTATGTCGTCGGCATGAATACCGTCTATCGCTACGACCGGGCCGCTGGCACCATCACAACCCTGATAGACGATTTGCCCGGCGGTTGGGATGGGTATCCGTCCGGCGGGGTGGTGGTTCATGAGGGGTGGCTTTACGTTGGTGTGGGCGGGAACCCGAATTGTACGGAGGGGCGCGGGGCGGTATGGCGTTATCGGTTGGATGGTAGCAACGGCGAACAGGTCGCCACCGGGATTGAGGCCCCGATGGGGTTGGCGGTCTATGCGGGTGGGGTGGTGGTGGCCGATGCCGCCCGTGATCGGCTGTGGGGGCTGCGGGCCGGGGCAGATTACGGCGCTTGCTCCGGTGCCGATGCACCAGCCGCGTTACATACTTTCGAGCCGGGCGCGGCCCCGGTTGCGTTGGCGGCTTATCCATACGACACGTTCCCAATTGTGACGGATCGCTTGCTGGTGGCGTTGCAGGGCAGTGTCGGGCAGGTGATTATCGCTGGGTATGAGGTGATCGGGCTGGATATAACAGGCGCGACTTCCTCGGAAGCGGTGTTGCCGCGTAACCCGGTGCATCTAGGGATCAGTGATCAACGGATGCACATCCAGGGTAGCGGGTTTTATCCGCAGCATGTGTACGGGGTTACAGTCGATGATAACGGGTGGATATATATTAGTGCCGGGAATGGGCAAATTGTGGCGTTGCGCCCGCTTTAGCCGAAAGTCGGTTAGTACGTTCTATGTGAAATTCAAGATAAGAAGAAATCTGCTATTTCACATCAAGCGTTTAGTAGCTCAGGGGGTGGTCGTCTGGCGGGGGATGACCTCAATCACGATGCTGGCCTCGTCGCTTTGTAGGCCGTCCTCGCGGTAGGCCACTGCTGTGAGTTGGTGCCGCCCGACCCCGACGGCGAGCCAGTTCATCGTTACCGTGAAAACGGGCACGGTCGGCGCGGCAACCGGGGTTGCCGTCTGGTGGGGATCGCCGTTTTCGACCGGGGCGTCAATGTAAAGTTCGACTCGGCTGATTCCCTGGGTATTGTCAGTTGCCAGCAGGTCGATCTGTAAGTCGGTTCCCTGATAGACCTGGGCGTTATTCTCCGGGAATTGAAACTGTAGGCTCGGAATATCTGGGGTAGGCGTTAGCGGGATCGGTTCGCCAAGCAGCGTACAGGCTGGCAAGTACAGCAACATTAGGGCCAGTGTTAGATAGCGCACAACCGAATCCTCTGTATTCCTTTTTGGTTATATCACACGCGCCATATTATCCGCTTGAAGCCAACGACGTGCAAGTTACAATATCAAGTCACATACAAGCCACAGAGGATGAGCCGATGCAAGTTGACGTGTTTACCCTTTTCCCGGAAATGTTCGATAATGTGATGGCTAGCAGCATGATGTACAAGGCGCAGGACATCGGCGCGTTAACGTTCCGGGTACACGACATCCGAGATTGGGCAGCTAACAAGCACCGCAAGGTCGATGATACGCCGTATGGTGGGGGCGGGGGGATGATCTTGCAGGTGCAGCCGGTCGTGGCGGCAGTGGAGCATGTGCTAGGCGATGCCATCAACCAAACCCGCGTGCTGTTGATGACGCCACAGGGCAGGCGGTTCTCGCATGGGTTGGCGGTCGAATTGGCGGCTGAAGAACGCCTGGCGATTATCTGCGCCCACTACGAGGGGCCAGACGAGCGCATCCGGCAGACGGTGGTAACGGATGAGATCAGCATTGGGGATTATGTACTAACGGGCGGTGAACTGGCAGCGATGGTGGTTATAGATGCCACAACGCGCTTTTTGCCGGGGGTGCTGGGGGCCGATGGTGCCGCACACCGCGACAGCCACGCCGACGGCCTGCTCGAAGGCCCACATTACACTCGCCCAAGGGTGTTCCGTGGGTTGGTGGTGCCGGAAGTGCTTCAGCAAGGCAACCATGCGAAGATCGCAAACTGGCGACGCGAACAGGCTATCCGCCGGACGTGGGAAAACCGCCCGGACTTACTACGCCAGGCGGCACTCACAGAGGATGAGAAATATCTGTTGGCACGGCTTGCAAATGAGCGTTCTAGCGGAAAATCCGAGTAAAATGAGGCCAGTTGCTTTCCAAAAAACTGGGAGCGTGCTATGATTTGGCTTATGGTTAGCACAATCAATCGTTGAGGGAAGCAAAGGCTTCACGGTATAATCTGTGCCTGCGACTTAACAAAGAATGTGAGAGTTTACCAATGCAGCAGCAAGGATTCACGAGTGAAAAACTGGAAAGCACCCTACGGGCCTTACATACTGTGGTCGATGGGATTAAAGCGTCGGTCATCGTGAATAACGACGGCTTGCTGGTATCATCCTTCCCACCGGGTGACGAGGATAACCCCCACGAAAACCCAACGAGTAGCCCACAGGTGGCGGCGATGTCTGCGACACTGATTGGGTTGGCAGAACGCACGCTGGGCCGGCTGGCACAGGGCGATCTGGAGCGATTGCTAATGGAAGGGGAAGAAGGGGTGATGGTGGTCTACCCGGCAGGGCGGGCGTCGCTGGCTGTTTTGGTGGGCAAAGACACGCGCCTGTCGCATGTACTCTATGCCACCAAGCGGGCCGCTTCGGAAGTTGAAGGCATCCTTGGAAATTAGGCGGCTAGACAAAGTAAACCCGTAGTGTGAGATTGCCAAGCCGCACTTCGTCACCGTCGTGTAGCTTATGGGGGCGATGGGCGGGCAAGCGGACACCGTTAATATAGGTGCCGTTGGCGCTTCCAAAATCTTGCAGGTTCAACTCGCCCACTTCTAAAATGAGCTGGGCGTGTTTGCGGCTCACACCTAGCCGATACCCTTCGTAGTCCTCCATATCAATATCCGGCATGTGCTGCGATACCCCATCGCGCCGCCCGATCATCATGTGTTTATGTTTGTTATCGGGTTTAATCACTAACGCTTGCTCGCTGCTTTCTACCCACAGCCGAACTGACATGCCTTCGCTAAATTTGCTGGTGCCAGACAAGGAGAAAACATCGCTTTTGCTGTACTCAGGGAGTTCTTGTTGCAGGTCACGGGTACCGAGCCGCGACCCGCTGGATAACATTGCCCCGCAATTATTACACATCAGCGTACCGACCAGGTTTTTGTACCCGCACACCTGGCAGATTATTGCATTATCCGTTTTGTTTGACGCCATGCCGATTACCCATGAACTTGTCTATTTTACTCCCTAGTTTAATCTGCCTGAGCAAATTCAACAACTATCGACACTTGCCCCAACCGGATTTCATCCCCATGGACCACTTCTTGCAGTTTACGTATTTGCAATCGAATATCATTCAGGAAAGTTCCGTTCGAGCTACCGAAATCGCTGATTGTCAGCACACCGTTGACGATCTGTAGCGCACAGTGTTTGCGACTCACACCCTGGCGATAAGCGGCGTATTGGTCGAGATCAACTGTTGGCGATTGGCGGGTAATTGGGTCATGCCGTCCGATCACGACCTGGGAGTTTAACGCCTGGGGATGGACCACAACGGGTTTGTTGGCATTATCAATATATAAGTGGAGGGCTTGCCCCCGTTTGTAGGCGGCATTTTTGAGGGTAGCGGGGTGGGGTATATCATCGGCTCCGGTGGCCTCGTCTAGTTTGCCACCGTCTTTCACCAGATCGCG
Organism: Anaerolineae bacterium; assembly: GCA_034437355.1. GTDB lineage: Bacteria > Chloroflexota > Anaerolineae > Aggregatilineales > Phototrophicaceae > DAOTTY01. Next base: position 14,650 of record DAOTUA010000095.1, read on the forward strand.
AGTCGCCTGACGATTCGTACGACTGGTTTTGAGCAAACTACCGCAGTTCTCACAGACGAGCGTGCCCGGTCGGTTTTTGTGTTCACATACGGCGCATACAATTTGCTTGGATAGCGTAACGGGTTGGGTGGCTTGCGGGGTTGGGGCATCCGGTTTTTCAGTCGATAGGTCTACCTCATCGGTGGATATTGTCCCTGGCAAGAACGGATCAACTTGTTGGGTAGGTTGTGATTCTTGTTCGTAATTATCATCGCTTGGTGTTGGTGATTGCGTCGCCATATGCGGACTTAGCTCCCATATGAATATCGTAAATTCATTTCGGATTATAACATAAATCTTATAGTGAGACATCCGCGCATAGAGGCGGGTGCGGTTGGGCATTTTGTTGGGGGAGCTAGCCCGACTTTTGGTGATATTCCACAAAGCATCACACAACCGGCCTATGCTAACCTTATAATTGTAGAATAACGTAAGCGTATTCATAGGACTAACCGTTACATGCCCAATATACCGGATACCCTCATCACCACCTATTTAGAACTCTACCCGGAAACGTTCAAGCCGTCGTTTATTATCGATGATCGCATCGCAATCCGACAGGTGGTTGCACCGGACATCCGCTACTATCGCTTCATGTACAACTGTGTTGGTGAACAATGGAATTGGACGGATCGCTTGTTGCTTGAGGATGACGAGATTCGATCCATCCTGGAAGACCCCAATATGAGTATGTACGTGTTATATTATGATGGTGCCCCGGCGGGGTACATCGAGCTAGTACGCTGCGACCCAGAAACAACCGAGATTAAATATTTTGGGCTACGCGAACCATTCTGGGGCCGTGGTTTGGGTAAGCACCTGCTAAGTTGGGGGGTGGCAACGGCGCTTGAGGGCGGCGCACAGCGCGTCATCTTGGATACATGCAATCTGGACGGGCCACACGCGCTGCGCAACTATAAGAAGCGCGGCTTCCGGGTATACAATGTAAGTGAGCGCCCGATGCCAGATAAGGAATACATCAAACTGACGGCAGCCCAACGTGGGTTAGCCTCTTAACACTATTAAAAACTACCCTAGGCCGATTCGGTAGGGTGTTGTATCGAAAAGATGCTAGATGGGATTTCCGGGTCGCTCTCGGCGCGGGTGGGTTGCATCTCAAACAGCGGGTCATCATCCCAGAAACCGCTTATCTTGCTCGGCATTAGAAGATCATCGAAGGCGGTTAAGGTCGTTGCAGGGCACAGTCGATACCGTTGTTGCCGCTGTTGATCTGGGTTGACACAATCAACATAAACCTGATCGACCCAGTAGGTTTCCGGGGCTAGCTGCACATTGACGGTCGCGCCAAGCTGGGTATTCGTGGCGCTAAATAACAACTCCCCCTTATGTTCCAGGTGTACAAAATGATCGCCTAACGGTGTTAGCAACAACGCCGCCATCGCCCATAGCCGGTGTTGGAAAGATACGATCACGGCCTGATCCTCGTTGGTGGTTGCCCCCCCCACCCCGGTAGCCGTGCGGAGGTGTTGCCCGTCGTAGCTTTCGGTGCCTTTGCGAACCGGTACCCCGGCGGGCTTGGCGGTGAAATCCCAACGAAATTGGTTAGGCAAATTAAATTGTGCGGTCACATCTAACGGAACCCAGGTTTTGATCGGCCCTAGCCGGGTATGCACACGCCCGTTGAACTGCATCTTGAGCGCGTCAAAAGCGGGGGGACGAGGCCCATACCGGGCTTTGATCGCTTGCTTCAGCAACTCGCGGGCGTCATCGTCACCACGAGCAAGGAGTAAGACAGGCATTTAGACGACCTTTGCATTTGCTCTAGCGTGATATGTTTGTATTTTATCACGTAACGATGTGTATTTCGTAAATTCTAACGACGCGGATTAGTACGAAGGTCCTACTGCTTAGCGCCGCCCCACCGAAAAAACCTCTAAATCCTTAATGGGTTGAGGCAAATTTAGTGTATCGACGAGTTCCGAGGCGCGAATCGTTCGTATATCGTGCAAACCGGACTGCTGCATAAAGTCGGTGACCTGTCGGTTATGGGTGATGTTGATAGGGAAATGCCCGATTTGGCTGCTAAAAAAGCGGAGCGCCTCGCGAATATCTTCAACTCCCGGCGAATAGACGATAGATGTTATGAGAACCCCATCGGGGCGCAACAAGTCTCGGAGGTAGCGCAACACGGCGATATTATCCTCCCATTCAAAGTAGCTACTGTTGGCGATAATGGCATCGACCTGGCCTCCAAACCGGGTTTCCAATTCGCCGTTATTGTAATTCACCGTCAAGAGGTGATAATTAGCAGGCAAGGTTACACCAACAGCTTTGCGATAGCGTGCTTCGATCTCTCGCTTTAGAAATATTGAGGCAAGGTCGTAATGTTTGCCTTGTGGATAGTACCGCGCCAGGTTATAGCCGATAGGTGAAAAGCCAGCGAAGGGGTCTATAATAACCGGGGCTTGGGTTTTCAGGTGGGCTTTTATGAGGTGTTCTAACACTGGATTTCGGCTGATCGTGAAGTTTTGTGCCGATTTTGGATAGCCTAACATATTGATCATACGAGCCATCATGCGCCCGCGTAAGCTGCTCAGAGCATCGTGGATGGGCGACGGAGCTAAAAGCGAACGCCCCCCCGCCTGAACTTCGGACCCCATCTGGTGTTGTGTGTAGGTCAGGAGTTCGCGAAGTTTGGTGATGTCTTTTACAAGCATAGGCTAGGCCCTTGTTAATCGGTTTATACCGCTTGGCTCAAACACAATATAAACGATCTTGATTTGAAATGGCAGACAATATCTATATCAAAAGTACACGATAGCGTGGACCGCATAGATTATTGCCAGCGGACGCCTAGAAAGGCGTCCTATACGGGTCACAGGGGTTTTGTAGTAGTAGGGACGGGAAAAATCCCGTCCCATACGTGTCAAGTTAAGAAGAAGAGGGATGTTATCCTAGACGTTTGAATCATCACAAACAAGCGAAAGGATAACACCCCCAATGACCGTATCACGCACGGCCAAAGCTCGTTTTCATCGACGGACAACTGCCAGCGGCGCGGTGTTGAGCATGAGCAGTACAGGCAACTGCTTTGATAACGCGGCGGCTGAGAGTTTCTTTACCACCGTCAAATTGGAGGCGGTTCAGGGGGGTGTTTACGCCTCACACCAGCACGCCCGACAGCATTTATTCGATTATATTGAGGTGTTTTATAATCGGCAGCGACTGCATTCAAGTTTAAATTTTCAATGCCCGGCCGAGTTCGCTGCTTAGGTCACACAG
>DAOTUA010000096.1:0-9375 GCA_034437355.1 Anaerolineae bacterium
AAAGTTCGCAATTTATGATTCCGACGATTTTACATTCCAAGACAAGCGCCGTATTATGTGGGAGATCAAGAAGCAGCTTGATTTCTTACAGGATATGACCTTCGATAGTGATCTCGACGCGCAAAAGCTAGACACTTACCGAAGCGGGCGGCAAACCTTCCTGCCGGATGTGCCCGCCACCGATAACATAACCGATCCGGAAGACCTACTCACTTTGTTTTAAGGTGACTACTCAGGTAGAGATTAGGATATCGTGGGGTTTCACCCCACACCCCACCACTTTTCCAAAAAAAGTCCATTTTGTCATCCAAGATGAAGGTTTAGACGATTTTCACAGCTAAAGTTTTAGTCAAGCTTTTGCAAAAGCTTGTGGGGGTTCGGGGGCGAATCCCCTGAGTATTTACGTTTTAAGTCCTGTTACGGTTTGGGCGTATTGCACCCACCGTTAGGCCGTTACCCCGCTACATGCAATATGCCCGCGACCGCATCTTGCGGTGTGCGTAGGTAGCCCGCATCGATCAGATACGCTACGATACGACGGGCGTTTTGCTCCGGTGTATAGTTGACGGTATCCAGCCGAATATCTGGTGAGACGGGGGCCTCATACGGATCATCGATCCCGGTGAAGCCTTTGATCTCGCCCCGCCGCGCTTTGGCATACAGGCCCTTGGTATCGCGTTCTTCGCAGACGGCCAGCGGCGTATCCACAAATACCTCAATAAACTCGTTGGGCTGCACCATCACCCGAACTTCGTTGCGGGTGGCGCGATACGGGCTGACCGCTGCACACACCACCAACCCGCCGTGCCGCGTGATCTCCGAAGCGACAAACCCGATCCGGCGGATGTTGGTATCGCGGTCCGTCTTAGAAAAGCCGAGACCCTTTGATAAATGCGTGCGGACGACATCGCCATCTAACACGGTAACAGGCCGCCCGTACTCGTAGATCATGGAGACCAGAATTTCGGCAGTGGTCGATTTACCCGCACCACTAAGGCCGGTAAACCACAGGCAAATACCGCGTTTGTGGGCCGGCGGGTAGCTCTCCGCCAGGATCGCGGCGACTTCTGGGCGGCTGAACCAAGCCGGTAATGGGATACCCTGACCCAGATATTCCTCACGGACTTGTGTCCCGCTAATGGATCGAGTCGGCGTACCCTCCGCGATTTTGCTGACCTCCTCGTAGCGGTTCTCGTCGGGTAGGTAGGTCACGAGCTTAAACGGCATCATCTTTACACCGATCTCATCCTCATATTGGATGACAAGCTCTTGCGCGTCATAAGGGCCATAGAACGGGTTGCCCTGCGAATCTTTGCCGGGGCCGGCATGGTCTCGCCCGACGATAAAGTGATTCGCACCATAGTTCCGGCGGATGATAGCGTGCCATAGTGCCTCACGCGGGCCAGCCATGCGCATAGCTAACGGGAGCAGGCTCAAACAGACCCGATCTGGCTCGTAGTAGGTTTCTGTGAGGGCTTTGTAGGTGCGCACCCGCGTGTAGTGGTCTACGTCGCCGGGTTTGGTCATACCGACGACCGGATGCAGCAGCAGCACACCGTCGATCTCGGCGGTGGCGCGTTTGGTGAGTTCTTCGTGGACACGGTGCATCGGGTTGCGCGTCTGGAAGGCAACGACGTTTTCCCGTCCGTAGGAGGCGAGAATTTCACGAGTTTGGGCCGGGGTGCGGCGAATGTCGGCAAAGTCGTGATGGATAGGGGTCTCCAGCACACGTAGCGGCCCACTGATGCAGAACTCGCCCCATTGGTTCATGGCGGCCACGGCGGGGTGCCGGGTATCCATTGTTCCAAACACTTTCTGCGCCACTTCTTGACGATCCCAGGTGAATTTCTCTTTGACGTTCATAATCGCCAAGATGCGATTTTTGCGATCTCGTAGCGCAATTTCCATCCCGACATGAACACCGTCCGCCTCGCTGACGGTTAGCACAATCGGCATAGGGAAAAGCGTTCCGTCTGCCAGGCGCATATGATCGACAACCCCGCTATGATCGGCCTCGCTCATGAAAGTACGCAACGGGGAAAAGCCGCCAACGGCGAGCAGCTCCAGATCGCATATTTGGCGTTCGGTCAACTGGATTGAGTGGAGTGTCCCGGCATAGTTTTTCTGATCGGGATAGTCTGCTGTGGGGATGTGCAGGTCAATCAGGGTTCCGCCGTAGGGGGGGATCAGCATAGCATCTGGCATGTTCGCTCCTTAACTTGATCAAATGGCTACATTATATCTGTGCGGCTTACGGGCTGAACAGGAAAAACTTATAGGCTAGGCGTGGGTAGGGGTTGCTGGCAGAATACCTGTACAAAGCGAACCCTGGTCAAAACGAAAGTAAACGACCCATGCCAACACTCAACCCAGAGACAATACGTCCGCTACTGGCTGCCGTCCGAGATGCGGCGCGGCTGTGTCAGCATATTCAACAAGAAACCGTCACCGCCTCCGAAAAAGCGGATCGCTCACCCGTTACGATTGCCGATTACGGTTCGCAGGCGATTTTGTGCCGGGCGCTGGCGGCTCATTTCACTTCAGATCGGGTGATTGCGGAGGAAAACGGCCAGGACTTTTTACAACAGACACCGCCCGACCAGCGCGAACGGGTACGGCGGCTAGTCGAGCAGATGATTGGCGCGGAAGTGACCGAATCGCAATTGGTGGCATGGATGAATCATGGGCGCCGGCGTACAGGCGCAGCTCAGACGTGGGTGATCGACCCGATAGACGGGACCAAAGGCTTTTTAGCGGGTCGCAATTACACGATTGCGCTAGGCTTACTGGTGGATGATCAACCGGTGGCCGGTATTTTAGGCTCGCCGGGTTATGCGGGCGGCACATTATTCTATGCGCTGGACGGTACAGCCTACCGGGTGCCATTAGCGGGCGGGAAGGTGGTGCCGATCCGGGTGGCGACACGAGCCAAGGGAGATCGGTTGCTGGTAGTCGAAAGTGTGGTCAAGCAGCACGCCGCCCACGATCAGATGGGTTCGATTTATGCGGGCGCGGGCTATCCAAACCCGATCATCAAGCGGGTAGACGGGCAAGATAAGTACGGAATGGTGGCGTGTGGGGATGTGGATTTGTACCTGCGTGTGACCCCACAAGCGGATTATATCGAAAATATCTGGGATCATGCCGCAGGTACGGCGTTGGTATTGGCGGCGGGTGGGTCGGTTACGGATGGTTACGGTAAACCGCTGGATTACTCCAGGGGCGAGCAATTGACCGACAACACGTTTGTTGTCGTGTCTAGTGGGCAGTACCACGGCGCCATTATTGACGCGCTCGCGCAACATATGCCCTAGCGTTTGACGCGCACTATCGCTGGATCGCTTCGGCTTCCGATAGCGTTTCGTAAGGGATTTTTACCGTGAACGTACTACCTTTTCCGGGCGTGCTTTCTACGGAGATTTCTCCCTGATGGCGGTCTACACAGTCTTTGACGATACTCAACCCTAGTCCACTGCCGGGGGTCGTTTGCGCTTCGTCCGCACGGAAAAACGGCTCGAAAATTTCCCGGTGATCTTGCGCTTTTATCCCGATGCCGTGGTCAATCACACGCAAGATCAGCCTGTGATCCTGTTCGTCTAGCTCTAAACGGATGAGTTGGCCTTGTTCGGTATATTTAACGGCGTTGGATAACAGGTTAAGTAAAATCCGGCTGACCAACACTTCATCAATAATAACGATATGGGCTTGGCTGTAGTTTGTGAATTGAATAGGGTGGGTGTGATTGTAGGCCGCTTCGATTTCTTCCGCGCTGACCTGGCACAGCGCGGCAATATGAACGGGCGACGGGTTGAAGTTATTTTTTGACAGGTTCCCGCGTACCATCTGGACGGTGTTTTCTAACAGTTCCAGGGCAAACTGGACTTGCCGCCCGATGCTCTCTAGTTTTTCCTCACGTTTTTCTGCCGAGATGCGGTCCGAGTAGCTTTGCAGGATGTCTTTTGCGGTGGAGATCACGGTCAGCGGGGTGCGCAGGTCGTGCGATAGGCTGGCAATAATCTGCTGGACGAAAAGGTTTCGCTCACGCTCTTTTTGGATACTAGCTTTGAGACGCTCGTTTTCGATGGCGGCTAACTCGTTTTGCTTCTGCTCGGTTATATCGGAGGCGATGGTAATGTTCATGCGGCGTCCGTCTGGTAGTGGGCCGAGTGGGGTTGTACTGAAAAACCAAATGCGACGGCTATTGTCCGCACATCGAATGGTGAACTCGCCCTCATCAACCCGGTTTGGCAGGCCGAATAGCTGGTTGATGCCCGCTTTGATGGCGGGCTGTTCCGATGGGTTGTAGGCCAGTTCGATCCAGTGATCAACCGTATCGAGTTGTTCGCGGGTGTAGCCGGTGATCTCTAGCCAGGTACGGCTAAGTCCCAAAATTTCGCCATCCTCAGTAAACATTATAATGGGGTGCGGGGCTTCTTCGATGGCTTTACGAAAACGCTTTTCGCTCTGTTGCAGTTTGGCGTTGGCTTGTTCGGCCCGTCGGACCTGTTCGCGCAGGCGGTTATCCATCCGGCGCTGTAGGTTAAACTCAAAACTCAGGCGTCTGTGTAAGATGACGGATGTCACCAGGACAAAGGCCAACCCCTTGAGAATACTCAAACGCGGGATCAGCGTCTCATTAATCCCAAGGAAATGCAGCACGGCGTCCGATACGAGTATCCACACGGCAGCTACACTGAAATAGATAAACGATATTCTGCCCTCTGATGACCGAAACAAGCGCGATTGATACATGAAACGTTTACCCCATGGAATAAATAGATAATAGTATTATATGTTTAGACTACTTCACCTAGCCTTACAACTTTGTTTTAATGTGTTATCACCTTAACTAACCGGGTAAAAGACCTGCGTTTCTGGCAACGTCGGTAGGCGGACGGTGTAGGTGGCACGGCGGGCGCTTTCCTTGGGTTCGCCGTCTGTACATGGTCCGAAGATCAACTGGTCGCCATCCTGTAGGCGCTGGCGCTGGTCCGGTGGCAGCTTATCGCCGTTTAACCAAGTGCCGTTGGTGCTGCCCACATCTTGGATATAAGCGTGATCGCCATCCCATACGATCTGGGCATGTTGCCGAGAAATGCCGGTCGCACCAACGGGAATATCGTTGGTCGCCTCTCGCCCGACGGTTGTTTGCATCTGCCGGAGGGGGTGCTGGGTGGGGGCCTGCCCGTTGGAATCGTAAACGTTTAAGTAGCCGAAAATCTCTGCTCCCTGGATGAGCTTACTCATCTCATCCCACTCATCGACTTGCAATAGCTGGTCGGTGATCAATTCAATTTGATCCTCGGAGAGAGGTTCACGGGTACCTTGGCTGGTAAAGGTCAGGGTATAGGCCCACTGCGTTAGCTTGGCCTGGTGGATGGCCTCGAACCAGGGTTTGGTGAGTTTCGGTTCTAAGTCGAGTTCGATCTGACAGTCGTCGGTAAAGACAACGGCGGCCTGTAGATGGAATTGCCCATTTTCGCGCATCCAGCCGGGGAGTTTGCCATCCGGGAGCCGCCGCGCAAAGTCTTTCATTCGATGGTACAAGTCCAGGCGGTAGGTGCGCACCTGTTGGAACGGGTTCCGGTATTTATGACTGACTTCGAGTTCGCGGTTGGTGTTATTTTGGTCGATAGTCCAGGGGCTATTAACCGTCCCCCGAATAACACCCGTAATGTTTTTAAGTTCCACCACGCCAATACCGTAATTGGTAATCACGATCAGATCGGCGGGCGGGGCGTCTGGATTGAACACCAGCGCGTATTCGGTTGGGTTATCCTGGTATGTATCGTGAAATTTATTGGCGATCTCAACTGCTGCATTGCGCTCGAAAACGTGGTCGAACCCTTTTTCGGCCCCACGCCGACGTGGTATGTATAATGTGACCGTCATATTGCAAACCCTCATTTTTCCCATCATTTTAACGAATAAACCGGGTATATTGCTCTTGATTTTGCGACATTGCCTATAAGATACTTATTTTATAGCTTACCAAAGCCGTAGTTCTAATAGCGGCCTGTGTTTGTTGGTTTAATGGGATAATTATTGTATGCGAGCATTTACGCGGTATGCGTGGTTTGTTGTGGGTTACAACATTCTGGTTATTTTAGGCGGGGCTATCGTCCGGGCGACGGGTAGCGGGGCTGGATGTGGACGGCATTGGCCCCAATGTAACGGTGAGGTGATCCCGCGGGCGGAAGAGCTTTCGACAATCATTGAGCTTTCTCACCGGGTGACAAGCACGCTCGCCGGGTTCTTGGTGATTGGCTTGGTGGTGTGGGCGTTCCGATCATTTGGGCGCGGGACACTGGTCCGGCGGGCGGCGGTTTTATCGCTCATCTTTATCATTATCGAGGGGGCGCTAGGGGCTGGGTTGGTGTTGCTGGAGTTGGTGGAGGATAACGCTTCGGTTTGGCGGGCGCTAGCGGTGGCGGTGCATCTGGTCAATACGTTTGTGCTGCTGGCGTGGTTGGTACTAACGGCCTGGGCGAGTGGGACGGAAACCACACATCAGGGGGATGAAGCCGACCCGGTGCGAGTGCATTTTCGTTATTCTACCACGTCGCAGTTAATGTTGGTTGGCATGGTAGGTGTGGCGCTATTGAGCGCGGCGGGGGCGATAACGGCTCTGGGTGACACCCTGTTTTTGTCCGGGTCGTTAGCTCGCACGTTTGGTGAGGCGAACGCAGCGCGGCATTTCTTAGTCCAGTTGCGCGTGATCCATCCGATCATGGCTGTGTTTGTCAGTGCTTTATTGGTTGGCGTGGCGTTGAACCTAGTCAGCCGTGATATTTCCGCACGGGTGACACGGCTATCTTACCTGGTGATGGGGTTGGTAGGCTTACAGATGATCGTCGGGTTGATGACGATTGTTTTACGTGCGCCGCTTGTAATGCAAATTAGCCACTTACTGCTAGCGGATGTGATGTGGGTGACGCTGCTCTTGCTCACGTTTGAGGTGCTGAATACCCGCGAGCAGGTCGCAGAGCAGCGCACGTTACAGATGGCTTGATAACGCTATTCTGCCCCCGCCCAGAACGCCTCCAAAGCGGCGATGGTGTCCGCTGGTTGATCCCAATGCGGCAGCGAGTTCGTCTGCTCGAAACGTTGCGCCGTCCAATTGGGGTTTAACTCCATTAGGGCGGGTAGATTATCGAAGCTAGTGTTGGGGTCGTTACCATAGATGGCAAGTACGGGCATAGTTAGCCCTTCGTAGACTTCCGATTGAATATTGGGTGAGAATAGCTGCCCGCCCACAAAATAAAGCGGCGCATAATGTGCCCCCGGTTGGTGTGCGGTGAGATAGGCATACTCGATGTATTCTGGCGAGATGTCATCATAAGAGATGGCCCCCAGGAAGTAGTTCAGGGCGGGTCTGATCACCAGTAAATCGTAGAGTGCCCGCCCCCATAACGGGAACGATAACCCCCGGTATAGCCCCTCACCAATATCTGGTATGTCGCGCAGGCCGGTTGGCGATAAAAACACCAGTGTACGCACCGCTTCCGGTTGGCTGTAGGCAGCGCGGGCGGCGAACTCGCTGCCCAACGACAGGGCTACCACGTCGGCGGGTTCTCCGACAATCTCATCTAAGAATTGTTCGATGGTGGCAGCGTACAGTTCCGGGCTATATTTTTGGTCTAACCGATCCGACATCCCAAAGCCGGGCAGGTCTAGCGCGTAGACCGGGCGTTGTGTGCGGTAAGTTGTGAACAGCGGGGCCATTTCGTAAGCACCAGCCGCCGCATTCATGCTATGAATTAACACCAGCGGGCGCCCGCTAGCAGTGGTATCGGCATAGTAGGCTACGCGCCCGGCCGGGGTGTCCAAGTACTCCTGATCGACATCGAGTGCGGGCGTCAGTGGTATATCGTTATTGATGATGAAGCGGCTGTAGAGTATCCAGCTTCCCGTTGCAGTTACGAGAAACAATACAATAACACCGATGCCGCGGAGTAAAATTTTTAGCAAGAGTATTTCCTATCGTTATATGCTTGGTCGATGCTTATTATACCCGGAATTGCGAAGAAGGTTTAGCAGGTACACAAGTAGGGTGCATTTCACTTCAGGGGCGGATGAATTGTTTTCGTGGTTAAAAGGGAATCGCTCTATGGTCTATCAATGCGCTATTGTGGGGGAGTCCCTCTGTGGACTCCCGTTGGTGTTGGTGGGAGGGCAAGATGACCCTCCCCTACGTCGGATTTAAGGTTTTGGTATATCCCTGTGCATTTGGCGCAATTGCCCTGGTATTAGCGGCGGGTGGGTAGCGATTCCATTGCTGTTTGTGAACGTGCCGACGAAAACCGCATCGACAGCCACACCCCGACCGACTTCAGCCCAAAAACCAGTGCAAATAACGCGCTCATGGTCAGTACGATGGACGCACCCGACGGCACATCCAGGTAATAGGATAAGTAAAATCCAGCGATACCACTTAAAATCCCAATGGCCGCCGCCGTCAAGATCATATGATGCAGCCGATGCGTGATCAAACGTGCAGTCGCCGCCGGTGTGATCAGCAGGGCGAGCATTAGCGCAATCCCCACGGCTTGCAAGCTCGCGACAATCGTTACCGCGATCAGCACAAGCAGCAGCACCCGTAAGCCCTCCACCGGCAGCTTGAGCGTGTGCGCCAGGCTAAGATCGAAGCTGATAATCATGAATTGCTTATAAAACACCCCAATTACAATCAGCACAACGGCCCCCATCCCCGCCATAATTTGCAGATCGCTTTGGCTGATGCCGTTGATACTCCCGAATAGAATATGCGCCAGATCGATGCTGTAGCTCCCCTGTGTGCTGATAATAGCGATCCCTAACGCGAACATGGTTACGAACACCAACCCGACCGCCGTATCTTCTTTCAGGCGCTCGTTGCGCGTCAAAAAGGCGATCACCAGCGCGGAAAGAATACCAGCCCCTAGACCACCCACAAACAGGTTGGCTCCGACTGTACCACCAGCCGCCGTGTACGAGAGCGCAACCCCCGGCAGCACGGAGTGAGCGAGTGCATCACCGAAAAATGACAGTCCCCGTACCACTACAAAACAGCCGATGACCGCGCTAATGCCGCCAACCAGAATCAGTGCCAACAAGCCCCGCTGGATAAAATTATAAGCCAGGGGGTCGGTGAAGAAGTTAATCAACGCATCCATCTGTTAGTCCCCGGCTCCGTGTTCATCTGCAATAAAGATCATCTCATCACCCTGCTGAAAGACGGTCAGCGCACCGCCATACGCCTGCCGCAGCACGTCAGGGCGCATCACATCTCGCGCCTCACCCAATGCCAGCAGCCGACGCTTCAAAAGCAATACACGGTCAAAATCACGGGCGGCTCGTCCCATATCATGGGTTGCCAGCAATATCGTGATCCCC
>DAOTUA010000097.1:0-8678 GCA_034437355.1 Anaerolineae bacterium
GTTTAAGTGGTACATAACTGTTCCCCTTCCCCCTTTATGGGGGTAAGGGGCTAGGGGATGGGGGTATTCAGGCGAGTACCTGAGTCGTTACCAAAAAGCGTCCATTTTGTCATCCAAGATGAAGGTTTAGACGATTTTCACAGCTAAAGTTTTGGTCAAGCTTCTGCAAAAGCTTGTGGGGGATCGGGGGTGGAGCCCCTGAGCAGTTACCTTTCTGGAAAAGAAAGAAGAGAAATAGAGGCGTGCGATAGCATTAGTAAGGTGGCGCTAGTTGCTACGATTCGATCATTTTCTGGGGTTTCACCCGCCTGCTTTTTCGGGAGGGTTAGCGTAGGGCTTCTTCGATGGCGTCGCGAATTTCTTGGCGGATGTCGTCTGGCGGGTTGGCGTAGCGGTCCGGGCCATTTTGCAGGTAATCGTCAAACGGTTGCCCGTCTGGGAAAACGATACAGCCAAACCCGGTCAGATCGTCTTGCCATACGATGACCTGTTTTTCGATTTCCAGGTTAACCCCGCGTGTATAGATGCCATCCTGCCACATCCAAACGGTGTTGATCGGGTTGCTTTTCGGCATGGTTAATGGTCTCCGTTATTTTGACCAGATAGATAGCCGATCTCGCGTAGGGCTTCGGTGACGGCCTCTGTTGGCAGGCCAACGACATTGTTATAGCTCCCCTCGATGCGTTCGACCGGGTTAAACGTGATTGATTGAATGGCATAGCCCCCGGCTTTGTCGTAGGCCGCGCCGCTGTTAATCCAATTTTCCATGTCCGAAGCGGCATAGAAGCGCATGATCACCGCCGTACACACCACCCGCGTGATCGCCTGTTGCACCTGGCCGGCTTGCAGGTGCAGCACGGTAAAACCAGTACAGACGCGGTGTTGGTCTGCCCGCAACCGGAGCAGCATCCGGCGGGCGTCGTCGTCGTCCTTGGGTTTACCGAGTATCTCGCCGTTATGAATGACGGTGGTATCCGCCGCTAGGATGTAGGCATCCGCCGATTGGTTGGCAGCGACGGCCTGCGCTTTGGCCCGGCTCAGGCGTTGGACGTAGGTTTCTGGGGGTTCGCCGGGGTGTACCGATTCGTCGATTTCCGGCTTGACGACCTCGAAGTGAATCCCCATATCTTGCAGTAGCCCTTGCCGGCGTGGGGACCCAGACGCCAATATAAAAACCGTCATGTGGAGGGTATCCTATTATATGAGCTATCATTCATTGTGATCGGGATCGAACTCGTCATCCAGTAACGCCATCAATTCTGGGTCTAGCATGAGTGGCCCGGTGGCCTGGCCCTTCTTGCGCCTGACGACCTTATACATCACGTCGATTTCGTAGCCTTTGGTTTTGCGCGGTTCGATCGGCTCACACTCGAACATATCCGCCACGGCCTGATAAGTTGCCTGCGAGATGATGATCTCGCCTGGGCCGGCATTTTCCTGTAGCACCTTACAAATTTCCATCGCCTCGCCCATCGCGGAGAACTCCTCGCGCCCACTCCCGCCAACGTTGCCCAGCACGGCTGGCCCGGTATGAATCCCGGTACCATAGAACAGGCGCTCATCCTCCGATAAGACCTCGTGCAAAGCGTAGAGGTCCATCACCATATTCATCGCCGCCCGGACGCCGCGTGTCGCGTGGTCATCTTGCGGGTTAAGTTGGGTGTTAAAAAGCCCGGTGACGGCATCGCCCATGTATTTATCGACCACGCCTTCGTACAAGTTGATCGCATCCGATGCGAGTGAGAGATATTTGTTAATCACACGCATTAAGGCTTCGGGTTGCAGGTTCTCGCTGAAGGTTGTGAAGCCGCGCACATCGCAAAACAGCGCGGTAATCTGCCGGACTTCGACTTGGATATTTTGCAAGTCCTGTGCTTTGAGCGTGTCTAGCCCGGCCATCGGTACATACCGGCGGACCTGTGCGAGTTGTGCTTCGCGTTGTTTAAGTTCGGTCAGGTCATCTAGCACGACGGCTATACCCTGCACCGTTTCATCGCGGATGTCTTGTAGGGGGCTAGCAATGATGTTCCAATCGCGCCGGGTGCCGTCGCTTAATTGGGGTTGCAGTTCGATCAGATGTTGGCGTTTGTTTTGGGCAACATCGGTTAGCGCCATTTGTAGGTGGTCGGTATTGCTAGGCACCAGGCCGACCAGCTTTCGCCCAAGAATCTGGTTTTTGGGGATACCTAGAACGTGTTCGGCGGCGCTGTTGATACTGGTCACGGTGCCATCAATGCTAAGCGTTAAAATGCCGCTGGCTACCGACGAAAAGATATTTTCCATCAGGTCGCGGATGCTGGTGACCTCGTTCAACTGGGCGCGGGCGTCCGCAAACAGACGGGCATTGTCGATAGCAACGGCGGCTTGGTCGGCAAAGGCGGTCAGCAAGTTCATCTCGTGCGTGCGAAACAGGCCCGCCAAGATGCGATTATCGCAGTAGACCACCCCAACGATCTCGCTACGGGTGATCAGCGGTACAGCCAGGATACTACGCAGCGCAAACCCGACGATGCTTTCCTGGCCCTGGAAGCGTTCGTCGTTGCTGGCGTTATCGGTTAGCACCGGTTCGCCAGTTGCGGCAACGCGGTTAACTATCGTGCGCGACACGATAAATTCGGTGTTATCCAGTTGTTCCTGGGCCATGCCCCGCGCAATACGGAACTCCATTTCCCCGGTTTCTTTGTTTTTAAGCATGATGTAGCCACGCTCGGCCCCCGTCAGGCGAATCACGGTATCCATCACCTGGTTAAGCACTTCGTCTACATCTAACGTGGACGTGATCAGCGCGGTGGTATCGGCTAAGGCGCGGAGTTGTGTGAGTTCGATTTGGGTGCCGGCAAACTCTTTTTGCACCTTATCAATCCGGCTTTTAAGCTGCTTTAGCCCGTTCATGGTGTTGCCGGGGAGATTTAGCCCACGTTGCCGCAAGACTTCATGTTGTTTGCGGACGAGATCGATCAGTTCTTTAACGTTGTTACCGATCTGGCGTAATTCGGTGCTAGGGTCGGTCGGGGTTGGTTGGTCGGACATAAAAACTCACTCCCGGAAAATTTCGTAAATGCGGGTATATTGCTGGCGGCCTTTCACCTGAACCGGGTCGCGCTCTTCAAAGCGGATGCCGTCAAGATGGTCGGCCCCGGCTTCAGCCTGGGCTTTTCGTAGCGCATCTTCAGAGATAACAATCTGCCCAGAAGTGGCGTTTTCTTCTAGTCGTTTCGATAGGTTGATGGTATCGCCAATGGCAGTGAAGTTGCGGCGGTACAGGCTACCCACGTTACCAAGTGTGGCGATACCGGTATGAATACCGATGCGGTAGAAGTGCGGATCTGGTGAGAGGCCCTGTGCCTGGTAGAAATCGACAAAGGCCTCTCGGATCGCCAACGCGCTGTGCATCGCAAGCAAGGCGTGGTTTTCTTGGGGGTTCAACTGGGTGTTGAACAGCACCATGATCTCGCTCCCCATGTATTTGTCGATTATCCCTTCGGAACCGTGAATCGCTTCGGTGGCGACGGATAGATAACGGTTGATGAGCGTCATCAGTTCGGCGGGGGCGGTATCGGGGGGGAATGAGTTAAACGGGCGTGTTTCTGCGAACATACAGGTCATCTGACGACGTTCGCCGCCGAGGTCGATGCCGGCGATCTCGTGGATGCGGCTCATCATGCCGGGCGGCAGGTAATTTTGCAGCACATCTAACATCGCTTCGCGTTCGTTCTGGTCGGTCAGGTCATCGACCACCACCGTAACGCCCTGGGTGATGTCGTCATCATCTTTGAGGGGGCTAAACTTGAGGCTGATAATAGCTTGCCCGTCTTGATGGGGTAAATCGACGCTAGCCTGTAAGGACGCCCCCTCGCTGGATTCTAGCACGCGGTCTATCTGGTTTTCGATGTCGGTTTCATCAATGCGCGGCAGGATATCTAACAGCGGCTTACCAATGGCTTTGTCGGAGTGTACGCCCAGGATATGTTCGGCAGCCCGGTTAAAGCTAATGATCAGGTTGCTGGCGTTGGTGGTGATAATCCCGCTGCCGATGGACTCGAACACGCTGTCCATCACGTCTTTCATCTCGGTGATCTCTTGTAATGAGGCTTGAATCCGAGAGAACAGGCGGGCGTTTTCGATGGCGACGGCCGCCTGGTTTGCGAACGCTTCTAGCAAGTTGAGTTCGCGCTCGGTAAAGACACCCGCCCGCAGCCGGTTATCGACATAAACCGCACCGATAGTACGGCTACGCTGTGTCAGCGGCACACAGATCACCGACCGCAACACGAACTGCGCCACGCTCAGGTTATCTTGTATGCGCGGGTCTTTGTAGGCGTTATCGGTCAACATCGAGGCCCCGTTGGTGATGGCTTCGTTAACAATGGTCATGCTAATCTGCGGGGATTTACCGCCCTTGGTGTTTTTGTTGGTGGTATCGCGTATGATGCGGAACTCTAGTTCGTCCGACTGTTGATTTTGCAGGACCATGAACCCGCGTTCGGCCCCGGTGAGTTCTATAATGTTATCCATCGCTTTGGTGAGTACGTCATCAATATTCAGCGTGGAGTTGATCAGCGCACCGGTGGAGGCCAGCGACCGCAGTTGTTTGAGTTCGATAAAGTCGCCGCCCAGGTTATCTTCCAGGGCAGAGATTTGTTTGATCAAGCTGCTTAAACTCTGAATAACGCCCGGCGGTAGTTTCATGCCGCGTTGCCGCAACAGTTCATCCTGGCTACGCAAGCCGGCGGCAACATCCAGGGTCATACTACGGAGGTCGCTAAGTTCTTGCAGGGTATCCTGCTGCTGGTTTGGCATGGGGGTATCTCCCTGTACCGTCAATTTCTGGTAATGCTGTGAAATTCTATTATACCCGACTCGCAAAATTATGCTTGGGATGGGGTAAATTTAGAACGCGATTACCTTCGGGGCATAGCGTGCTGAACCCAGGGCATAGCACGCTGAACCCCTACAATCACCGGTTTTTTGCGTAAATGTCAACACTACCTAGTGGCATAGATTGGGATCGCATCCCAAACCCTGCCAATCTTCTGCAAAAGCATGTGGGGATTCGGGGGGGGGAAGCCCCTGTTATCCGGCAGCGAGTGGCTTTACATCCGATGTGCGATAAGCGATACTACAGCGATGTAGTCCGATAGTATATCAATAGCGGAGCAATGGTTATGTGCATTTTCTGTGCGGCGGTACCGGCGGCGGTATCGCTCGGTGCGGCGGCCCACGCCAAGCAAAAACAGACCGAACGCGCCCCCAGCCCCCAAGCGGAAAAACGGGCCGCGTGGGTGCGGTCGGTGCCAGCGAGCCAGGCGACGGCGGTTGTTGTTGCCGGGTTGGTGACGGCCTCTGTGATCTATCACGCGCAACTTGGCCCGGCTTAGGGTGCGAGTGAGTCCACCAGCACATCGGATATAGCTTCGGTGACCTGGGCGCGATAATCGGCAAGCTGGATCGTATCCTGCCAGTTTTGGGCGCGGGTGATGTCGGCAGCTTGCATCTGAGCGTAAGCCCACTCCTGGAACGCCTGATTCTGTGCGGGGGTGCGTTCGGTGGCGTCTTGCGTTTGGTTGACAGCCTCATAGAACACCCCGCGCAGCACCCGCCCCGCGAATAAAGCTCGGATAGCCGCTTCATCGGTGCCGACCTGTTCCGCCGCCGCCTCTAAAAAGTCCGCCACGGTTGTTTCCCCCGGTGGCGATGCGACCCCCTCCGCCAGCGTGATATGTTCCAGGATGAGCGCGTCGGTTTGGGCGTTGGTAATGGCGATGTCGTTTTCGGTTGCGAGTTGTCGCAACACTGCGTCTACCTCCAGGCTGTTCAGCACGGTTTGGGCGTAGGCTTCGGGGTCCGCTAGCGTTGCGAGTTGCGCCCCGTAGATTGTGCCGAGTGTCTGCATCAGTTCGTCTATGTCGCTGTTCTGCGCGTAGAAAGACTGGGTAAAGCCGCCGACCTCGCGTGAGAGTAGCCATGCCTCCAGGTCCAGGCGGGTTTGTAAGTCGGTGGCGGTGATGGGGGTTTCATCGACCATGCTAATGATGATGGGTTGGGGCGTTGGGGTCGGGTCTTGGGCGTGGAGTAAGGCGGCGGGTAAGGCCAGTATCAACCAGATGATAGACCAACGAACAAGCATATTGACTCCTGTCGGATAGCGAATTGTGATATGATAAAAGTATCTAAGCGTATCGTGAGTGGTGAGGAATGACGACCGCCATGTCCTACACACGGGCTACGGAGAATTCGACGGAAAACTTTCTCAAAGCGGTGTATGTGTTACAGCAACATACCGACCGCGTATCGACCAATGCCTTAGCGGAAGCCCTGGAGGTGAAAGCGCCATCTGTAACGGATATGGCGCGGCGCTTGGAGGCGACCGGGTTAATCGACTATCAGAAATATAAAGGGGTGGCGCTCACAACGAAAGGGCTAGAAGTTGCGTTGAACGTGCTGCGACGGCATCGGCTGGTCGAACTGTATCTGATGGAAGAACTCGGCTATGAGTTGCACGAGGTCCACGATGAGGCGGAAGTGCTAGAACATCACGTATCGGAACGGTTTATTGCAGCGATTGCCAGGAAATTGGGCGATCCGCATATCGACCCGCATGGCGACCCTATCCCGCGTGCGGACGGCAGCATCATCAAGCGGAACTTACAGCCGCTATCCGTGGTGGCGCTACACACACCGGTGACAGTCGCTCGGCTACGGGCGGAAGGCAACGATATGTTGCAGTATATCGTTAACCGGGGCCTTGGCCTGAACGCCTCGGTTGAGGTGGTCGAGCGAGACCCGTTTGAAGGCCCGGTCACGGTGTTGGTCGATGGCGAACGGCAGGTGGTGGGGCATAATGTGGCGTCGTCGGTGTGGGTCGAGCTTATAAGCTAAGCGCCGGGTCCGGCTGTATTCCTGCGCCCCGGCGCTTAAAACCCCTTAGCTGTCTAACAAGGCCAGCATATCATCCGGTTCGGTGAACTTCACACGCGGGCGGCCTAGTGTCTCGCCACGTTTGATCTCAGCTTGATCGATGACCAGCCAATCGTCGTATGTCACATAACGGACAGACGCCTCGGTCAAAAACTGATCGACGGCTTGCGGGGTCGGGTTCGCTGGCATGTGATAGACGCCGTTTTCCACGTCTTGCAACATTTTTTCGACAGTTGCACGCGAGTCTGGCTTGTTAGTGCCAATAATGCCGGACGGCCCACGCTTGATCCAGCCGACCACGTATTCACCCGGCACAACTTCGCCCTGGTGTTGTTGGCAGACGCGCCCGTCGGTGTTTGGGATAATGCCCCAATCATCGTAAAACGGGACATCCGGCAGCGGCACGCCCCGGTAGCCAATCGAGCGAAAGACTAAGCCGGCCTCAAGCACTTCGGTTTGGTCGGTGCGACGTGGGCGCAGCGTGCCGCGCTCGTTTTCGTAGAGTTCATTATGGACGATCTTCACCTGTTGCAGCTTGCTATCCCCCATAAATTCAATCGGGGAGACCAGAAAGCGCATGACAATTTCTTTGGATTTGGCCGGGTCGCGGGGGGCGGCGGCAAAGGCTTGTAGCATGGGGACGTTCTTCTTTACGTCTTTGTCGTCGCTAGCGTCGAAGTGCTTCTGGCTCAGCGGGCCGAGCGTGGCATCGGCTTGGGATACAATCGGCTGGGCGTCGCTCAACTCGCCAAACTCTTTTAGCTCCGGGTTGGTAAACTTAGCCTGGGCCGGACCGCGCCGGCCTAACATGACAATCCGCTTGATCTGACTGGCTTGGAGCGCGTCCAGCGCATAATCGGCGATGTCGGTTTTGGCGAGTTCTTCCGGTGTGCTTGCTAAGATGCGCGTTACGTCCATGGCGACGTTCCCATTACCGATCACCACGGCAGTTTCGGTGGCCAGGTCGAACGACAGGTGACGATAGTCCGGGTGGCCGTTATACCAGGCGACAAACTCGGTGGCGGCGTGCGAGCCGGGCAGTTTCTCGCCGGGGATGTTGAGTTCGTTATCGGTCTGGGCACCGACGGCGTAGATCAGTTGGTGGTAGAAGTTGATCATATCGGCATGTTTGATGTCCGTCCCGAACTCGACATTACCGAAATAGCGGAAATCGTCGCGGGTGGCGATGCGATCATAAACTT
This sequence comes from Anaerolineae bacterium, assembly GCA_034437355.1. Classification (GTDB taxonomy): domain Bacteria; phylum Chloroflexota; class Anaerolineae; order Aggregatilineales; family Phototrophicaceae; genus DAOTTY01. The sequence goes on from DAOTUA010000097.1 coordinate 8,121, forward strand.
TGACCACGTTCTTGATCTTTTGATGGTCCGGCGCGACCCCACCGCGCACCAACCCATGCGGGGTGATCAAACGCTCGAACATATCGACCTGAACGGTCATACCCTGTTTGTTTTTAAGCAGGGCTTCGGCAGCATAAAAACCGGATGGCCCGGAGCCGATAATCGCAACACGAAGCGGGTTTTCTGGGGTTCCAACTGGGGACATAATAACCTGACCTTATTTGTTTTCGTCTAGTTCATCTATGAAGATGCTTTGGCTTGTTATCAAATTTCGCATCAAAACCCCTAGATTTATCTATGGGGATGTAGATGCGGGTGGTGTGTATGGCTGCGTTTGAATCTGGCGGCGCGTCAATTCAAACGTGCCATGCCGCTACAGATGCGATACAATCATATCATGATGGCACGAGATATGAAAATCCGGTCATCATCATACAACATATTGTCATCAAAAGCGGGTTGGGGCATCAACCCACGACTTAGAGGTTGTAAGACCTGGGAACGCTTCGGCATAATCGGGCAACCTTGCTTGAGGTCAAGAATCCCCCGGATTTATCC
>DAOTUA010000098.1:0-6110 GCA_034437355.1 Anaerolineae bacterium
CACCCCCTAAATCCCCCTCTCCCACAGCTTCGCGGGGAGAGGGGGACTTCTCATCGCGTGATTTAGCCCCTCTCCCAGTGCCAAAGGCACGTTTGGGAGAGGGGTTGGGGTGAGGGCTGAGTAGTTACAGAGAAAAGCATAAAGATAAGCAAAAATCTGCTATTTCGCATCAGGCGTATTATATAATCAGCTATGCCTAATATGTCTGGGAGATGCTATGTCTGTGATTATCATTGGGGCCGGGGTTGCCGGATTAGCCGCCGCCCACACGCTGCGAACATCCGACCACACGGTGACCGTACTAGAAGCCCGACAGCGCATCGGTGGGCGCGTTTACACCCGCCGCGACATCGCCGGGGCGATCCCGGTCGAGATGGGCGCGGAGTTCATCCACGGTGATCAGGCCCCCACCTGGGAGATCGTCCACCACCTGGGCTTACGCACGCTCCACTGGGAGAAACAAACCGATTCGCTGGTACGAATGGAAACCGGCGAACTCGTCACCATGGCCGATGCCCGCCAAAACCCGGCGTTCGACATCACCCGCACCTGGGACTTACCCGACCTGCCCGTCCACCCACAAGATGAGGACCTGCACCACTACCTGACCCGCCACGGCTTCACACCGGAGCAACTCCAGTACACCCGTCGAAGTTTCGTCAATGCGCACGGCGAGAGTATCGACCACATCAGCGCGGCGGCGGCACTGGCGGATATGCAGGACGACACCGCCGGGGAGGGCGATTATCGGCTGTTGGATGGTTACGATCAACTGGTGCGGCACCTGGCCCGTAACCAGACCATCCACATGAACACGGTTGTCGAAAAAATTGTGTGGGGTGCGGATGGTGTCCGCGTGATGACTGACCACGGACGGTTATATGAGGCCGACCATGTGATCGTTACCGTGCCGGTCGGGGTGTTGTTGGCGGGGGATGTGACATTCGAGCCGGAGCTACCGCAGGCCAAACAAGCCGCGCTTGGGCAGTTGCAGATGGGGCCGGGCCTGAAGCTGGTCTACGTGTTCGACCGCCCGCTACTGCCGGATGGGGTCATGGCGTTGTACAGTTCGCGCACGCCGAGCATGTGGTGGTCGCCGTCGGTGGGCCACCCAGACGCGCCCGCCTTTGTCATCACGGCTTTTGCCACGGGGGACTACGCCCGCGAGCTTATCGCGCTAGGGGAACGCGAAATGCAGGCGCAGGGCGTTGCCACGCTGCGCGAAGAACTGGGGGCGGCGGCTGTGCCGGACCCAACAGCGGTTTTTGTGCAAAACTGGGCCACCGATCCGTATACCAAGGGCGTTTATAGCAGTGTGATGACCGGTGGCGGAGATTGTCGCGCTGTGCTGGCGCGTCCGTTGGCGGGTCGGTTGCACTTCGCCGGAGAAGCAACGGCAAGCAACGCCTGGGCTGCCACCGTTCACGGGGCGTATGCGTCTGGGTTGCGGGCTGCTAGCGAGGTTGTATCACCGGCGGGGTAAGCGGGATGTGCTGGCGCGTACCGGAGCCGTTACCGTTTCTCACCCGTAACGACTCAAGTACAGATTGGGATATCGTGGGATGAAGCCCCTGAGCAGTTACTCTCACCCTAAACTTAACCTATGTTAGCGTTGTTTTAGGGTGAATGATGTTAAATATGATATAAAGCAACTTACATGACAACCGAACAGGGTCAAAGCGCATGATTACAATCAACTGGGGCAACGACAGCAAATCTATAATGCAATACGAATTTGAGGGCCGTTGGTCGGTTGAGGATATGGTGGATGCCCTAGATTCTGGCGTAGAGGTTGCCAACCGTTACGATCATGACATCGACGTCATCGTCGACCTGACCCGTTCTGGCTTGCCGAACCTGTTTGGGATGAACGTCAATAAAGCCTTCAAACAGGCATTTGCGCGGTCCGAAGAACACATGGAAAAATCTAGCCACGAGCCGGGTATGGTCGTGGTTGTGACATCCAACCCGATCATCCGTAATTCGTTGAAGTCGATCTTATCGCTACACCCGACTTTCGGCGGTAACACGCTTACGGTGGCCGATACGCTAGACGATGCCCACGAGCAGATCGCCGCCTTCCGGCAGCGTCAAGTGGTAGCGTAACGCCCTCCCCCACCGATACGCTACCGCCGTGGTGTGCTACCGTCAGAATAACCGAGTAATTTCTGATGGGTTTCGTACAAACGGCTAGTAGTGCTTCACGCCATTCCGTACTAGAATAGGGATAGGTGTAAACATCGTGATACCGGCAAGGCAATCTCTAGCACCATTTGGTCGATACCAAACCGGAAAGGCGCACTTCTTATGTCGAAAACCGAACCTGATGTTCGGCAATTATTGGCAGACCTACGTGACTTCAACAAAGACCGCCGCCGAAAAGCCGTTTACAAACTGGGTATGCGCGGTGGTGAGGTGGCATTACGGGCATTGATGGTCGCTGTTGAAGATGAAAACGAGGACTTGATCGTCCGTGGGCGGGCGGCGCAGATGCTCGGCAAAATGCGAGATACTCGCGCGGTGCAATCGCTCATCTACGCGCTGGATGCTCGCGGCTATCAGACGCCGATGTATGCCGCCCAAGCCCTGGGGCATATCGGGGATAAGCGGGCGATTGACCCGCTGCTGGCTATCGCGGATTATCACCCGAACGAGAGCGCCCGCCAAGCCGCTACCGATGCGCTGGTGAAGATAGGCTACGAGTTCAACGCGACCGAAGCACAAAAGGATCGCAAGCCAGAACCAGAAGTTTAAGCGCACACAGCCGCTTATCTTGATCGGGGGGGGACAGGCTGCCAAACGGCGATCATGCCCGTATACTTAACCGCCCATCACCCCCACATGAGAAAGCCGCTATAGAAGCCCCCCCATTTATTGACCCATACTCCCCCATCTGGAAAACTAAGTTCTGTTGACGTTTACCCGAAAAACTGGTGATTGTGGGGGGGCAGCGTGCTGAACCCAGGACATAGCACGCTATGCCCCTACGTTTTGAGCCGTTGTGGTCCTTAATGAGATCGAAATTTCAAATGTCAACACAACCTAGCTGTACCTATTCATCCGCTAAGCTCAGGAGCAGTGTAACCGTTGTCTATCGTCCTTCGGATGGCGCGGCGCTACGCAAGCCGCCGCCTATTACAGAGTGTGTTGTTTATATTGGGCGTGGCTTTGGGGGTCGCGGTGATCATCGCTATAGACTTAGCCAACGCCTCCGCTACCCGTGCGTTTCGCCTGTCTACAGAGAGCGTCACCGGGCAGGCGACGCATCAGGTGTTGGGTGGGGCCAACGGTTTACCGACCGATGTATACCGCCAACTACGGCTAGAGCAAGACCTGCGGCTGAGTGCCCCAGTGGTAGAAGGCTACGTGCCGACGGTGACGTTCGACGGGCTGCCGCTGCGCGTGCTAGGCGTAGACCCACTGGCAGAAGCACCTTTCCGTAACTACCTGACCAATGCCAGCGTCGATGGGGCCGACGGTAACGCAACCGACGCGCTTAACGCTTTCGTGGCGCGTCCGCGTTCGGCGCTCATCAGCCAGACGCTAGCGGATCGCTTCGGGGTGGGTATAGGTGATGTGATTACCCTGCAACCCGGTACCCAACAGGCCGATATAACGATTGTCGGCTTGTTATTGCCAAACGATGACGTGAGCGCCCAGGCCCTAGAGGACTTGATCTTGATGGACATCGCCACCGCGCAAACGCTAATCGCGGAGCCGGGGCGCATCAGCCGGATCGACTTGATCCTGCCGGAAAATGCCGACTTGCCCGCGCTGGCAGCCGCACTCCCGGACGGGGTGCGCTTAGCACCTGTCACGGAAGGCGATAGCACGCTGGCCCAAATGACCGAGGCTTTCGACATCAACTTACAAGCCCTTAGTCTGTTGGCGCTGGTGGTGGGGGCCTTTCTGATCTACAACACAGTAACGTTTAACGTGGTGCAACGCCGCCCGGTAATCGGCACGTTGCGCAGCCTGGGGATGACCCGCCGCCAGATTTTCGGGCTGGTTCTCTCCGAAGCGATCTTGTTGACGCTAATCGGCGTGATCCTCGGCCTGGCGCTGGGCGTGATCATGGGGCGGGGTGCGGTGGCGCTCGTATCGCAGGCAGTGAATAACCTGTACCTGACGGTTAACGTCAACCGCATCACCGTCGCGCCGTGGTCGTTGATGAAGGGCGCACTGATCGGCATAGGGATCAGCACGGCTGCCGCTATTATCCCGTCGTGGGATGCCACCCGCACGCCCCCCGCCGGGGTCTTGCGACGCTCCACCATCGAAGATCAGACGGTACAACTGCTGCCCTACATCACAGCGGCGGCTATCGTGCTAAACCTGTTGGGGGTCGGGCTGTTGATGTTGCCGACGCAATCAATCTGGCTGAGCTTTATTGCGCTATTTTGCATTGTGGTGGGGTCGGCTTTGTTTACGCCACCGTTGTTAGTGCTGGTCATGCGTTGGATCACACCGCTGATGACGCGGGTATTCGGTATCCTGGGGCGGATGGCCCCGCGTGCGGTGTCGCGCTCGCTTAGCCGAACCAGCGTAGCGGTAGCGGCGTTGACGGTTGCCGTCAGTGTGATTGTCGGCGTCAGCGTGATGATCTCTAGCTTTCGCAATACGGTTGCCGATTGGCTCGATACCACGCTTGGCGCGGATATTTACGTGAGTGCCCCGCTGTTGACCTCAACACGGGCGACAACCGGCATGGACCCGCAACTGCGCGAGTTGGTGCGGGGCGTGACCGGGATCACGCAGGTATCGGCGGCACGGTCAACGACTGTCACTTCGCCCGATTACCCGGATATGCCGCCCGTTAACCTGACCGCGACCGACTTTGATATATCGGGCGGGGCACGTCGGTTCGTGTGGAACAACACCCCGAACAACGATTATGAGGCGGCCCTGGCCGATGGTGGCGTGATGGTCAGCGAGCCGTTCGCCTACCGGCGCAACATCACACCGCAGGATAACACCATCACCCTAGACACAGACAACGGCCCGCACACCTTCGAGATTTTCGGGGTATTTTACGATTACAGCACCGACCAGGGCACCGTCTTTTTGAGCATGGATACCTATCATCGCTACTGGGACGACCGCCAGATCAGTTCGATAGCGGCTTATACCGATGATCCCGCCGCGATACCAGGCATTATCGACCAACTAGAAACCGAGACACTGCGCGGACTACAAGTGCAGGTGCAGTCTAACCGGGCCTTACGGCAAGGTGTGTTTGAGGTGTTCGACCAGGCTTTCAGTATCACGGTGGCGTTACGATTGTTGGCGACGGTGGTCGCTTTCATCGGTATTTTGAGCGCATTACTGGCGCTTCAACTGGAAAACACGCGGCAATACGGCCTGATGCGAGCTATCGGCCTGACCCCGGCCCAGCTTGGGCGCTTTACGCTGCTGCAAACCGGGCTGATGGGCTTTGTTGCCGGGTTGCTGGCCTTGCCGATTGGCCTGGCGCTGGCGGCGGTGCTGATCTTTGTGATCAACATTCGGTCTTTTGGCTGGAGTATGGCGTTTATCCCGTTACCGGGGCAGATGCTACAGGCGTTTGCGGTGGCGTTGGGGGCGGCGCTCATTGCGGGGCTGTACCCGGCCTGGCGGCTGGGTAAGTTGGTGACAGCGAAGGCGCTGCGCTCGGAGTGAGCGCGGCGGGTAGGGTTAACTCCCGCGCACGCTCTTATTCACGAAAAACCGGAACGGGGTTACCAACTGCTCGGGGTCGAATGTCCCCTGCTCGAATAGACCCCGGTTGCCGTTCTCAAACTCACGGTGCATCCGTTGTAAGACCATGGTTTGATAGCGGGAAGGTTGCTGGTTGAACACGGTCACGATGGTGGTATGGCTGCCGGCGATAAACAGTAACCATTCGGTCTCGGTGACCTGCCGGACCACACGCTCGACAGTGTGCCCCTCGCGCAGTTGGGTGGTGAAGCGGTCTAGTACGGGCAGAATCTCTGAAAAAGAAACGCCAAAGCTACCCAGCGTTTCGATCACGTCGCCGCTTTCGTTAACCAGGATTAACATCCCATGGGCTTTGCCCATATATTTATCGCGTAGCATCATGGTTGCGCCGTCTTCTGCTTGCAGCATGACAT
>DAOTUA010000099.1:0-55848 GCA_034437355.1 Anaerolineae bacterium
AACGACCCCTGGCGCGGCGGCAAGCTGGCGCAATGGCCCTGGTTCCCTGGCGGAATTTCTCACCCGCCATGACCCGCGCCCGGATTATGTTGCCTCTTATACCGATGCGCTCGGCCTAAGTTACCTGGCGGATACCGGTTTATACGGCGACCTGCTGGTGGATTTCCCCGTTACGCCAAGCGACCGTTACAACGTTGCGCTTGCGGGGGCATACCAGGGCGTCTGGCAGATCGACTGGTCCCATGCCCGCGCCCCCACCAGGCCCGTTTTTGACTACTATCAAAATTACGTTAGTGGGGCGCAACCTGTCGCAACCGTGGATGTTGCCGACCTTGCCAGCGAAGCCGCCTATCGCTACACCTGGTCCAACCGGGCCGCCCGTTCCGGCTTCCCGACCGAAGTCTACCAACTGACATACCCCGACGGCACCCAGCTTTTAGACGGTGGACGGCTGATCAACGGGGCCGAGTCCTTCACCGTGCCCACCGTCCCCGATGCCGATATGGTGATCGTCACCCGCCTTCACCCGCGTTATCAGGGGGCGCTGCTCGTCTATGTAGATGGCGAACAGGTCGGCTCGCGCACGCTCCCCGCCATCCCTGGTCAGTGGGGGGAAGTCGCTACCTACATCCCGCAGGCGATGATCGAAACCACTGCTACCCGCATCGAGCTTATCCCCAATGTGCCGGACGGCTTTTACATGCCATATTATCACACCATCTACCAGGGCGATTTCCCAACCGCTACGCCACCGGGCCAGGCGCTCGCGACTTACCCCGGCTTTGCTATTCATCGCGCAACCTCCACCATCACCGAGACCCGTTTGCAACTTGATCTGCTATGGACACACGCTACCATCACACGCCACAGCGACCACCGCCTGTTTGTCCACGTTTATGATGACTTAGACGCGCCCCCCATCGCCCAAGCGGACCGCTATCCGATTAACGGGGCGCTCCCCCCCGGCAATTGGTTACCGGGTGAACTAAGCGATACAATTATGGTAGACTTACAAAATGTGCCGCCGGGTGAGTACACCGTCGCTATCGGGCTGTATCACCCACTCACAGGGGAACGGCTCTACCCACAAACACCGGGGCGTGTGACGGTTGATGGTCGGCTGTTACTGGACGTTATCGAGATAGAGTAAAAAACGTATGGATGACCACCGCGAAGTATACGAAGCACTTGTCACAGCACAACAAAACGGGGTCCCTGTGGCCCTGGCAACCGTGATCAAAACCACCGGGTCTATGCCCCGTCATGCCGGGAGTAAAATGGTCGTTTACCAGGATGGCTCACTGGTGGGCACGGTCGGCGGCGGCGCGATGGAATCGCTTGTGATTAAATCCGCGCTAGATGTGTTAGCTAACGGTAACCCGCACACCCAAACCTACAGCCTCAATAATATCGAGGACGGCGACCCCGGCATCTGTGGCGGGACCGCTACTATTTTTATCGAGCGCGTCGGTGGGCCGCCTACGTTGTTGGTGATCGGCGGTGGGCATGTCGGTAAAGCCCTCGCGGAGTTGGGGAAGTGGGCCGGGTACCGCGTCGTTCTATCCGATGATCGCGCTGAATTTTGCAACCCGGAATACGCCCCCGGCTTAGACGGTTACGCCGTGTGTCAACCAGGCCAGATTACCGAACACGTCCCGATCAACGCCCAGACCTACGTCGCCGCCGTCACACGCGGCCTGCCCATCGACCGCCACCTGATCCCGGCCCTGCTTGCCACCGACGCCGCCTACATCGGCCTGATCGGGAGCCGCCGCCGCTGGGCACTCACCACCAAAGCCCTCAAAGACGAGTTCGGCCTCACCGACCCCGCCCTGGCTCGCGTCCATGCGCCCATCGGCCTGGAACTCGAAGCGGAAACCCCCAAAGAGATCGCTGTTAGTATCCTAGCAGAAATCATCATGATACGGCGTGGCGGCACCGGCCAGCCCATGCAGTGGATCGGCAATGTGCAGGAAGCCGACGCCACTTCCTGAGCCGAAGGTCAAATCGAACATTAAAACATGCAACAGGTTTTGTTTTGTGAAAATACTTTGTGTGAGCGATACGGTCATGCCGCAAATGGAAAGTGCCGCAAATTTACGGCGACACTATGCCGATATTGACGTGATCGTCAGTTGTGGGGATATGCCCCGCGTCTACCTAGAATTTATCACCTCCATCCTCAACGTGCCGCTTTTTTACGTGCGTGGCAACCACGATAACGGCTATGAATACGACCCACCCGGCGGCGATAACCTCCACCAGAACCTTGTCGAATACAAGGGGATAACCTTCTATGGCCTGGAGGGGTCTATCCGCTATAATAAAGCACCGATACAATACACTGAGCGTCAAATGGCAGCGATGGTCAATACAGCCTTCCCGATGATGCAGTATAACAACCTGCGACGGGGTGGCCTCGATATTCTGGTTACGCACTCACCACCCTTCGGCATCCACGACGCCGACGACCCGCCCCACCGAGGGTTCAAGTCCCTACTGCGCTTCCTGGATTGGTATCAACCGCGTTATATGCTGCACGGGCATGTTCACACCTGGGACCGCCGGAAAACGGTCCGCACAGAGTATAATGAAACCGTTATTTTGAATATCAACCCGGTTACGGTGATTGAAGTGCAACCCCGCCAAGCATACAACACCGATAATCCCTGACCTCACTTCCCAACACCGATCCGGTTGATTTGCTCGTTAATTTGTTAAATGGCAGAGAGGCATTTTGAGTATGTGGAGCCAATACCACACTGTTCGCACACTGGATGAAGCATTGAGTTTGCTCGCAACCCACGGCAAAAACGCCCGTGTGATCGCTGGCGGTACCGACATGATGATTGAACTTGAACGTGATGCCCGGCCTGATGTCGATACGCTGATCGATATTACCCGCGTCCCAGGCCTAGATCAGATCGAACAGGTAGACGATCAAATCCGGCTAGGGCCATTGGTCACACATAACCATGTTGTCGGCGACCAGCGCCTCGCTCGGCTGGCCTTGCCACTCGTCCAAGCCTGTTGGGAAGTCGGTGCCCCCCAGATACGCAACCGCGCCACCGTCGCCGGCAACCTGATCACGGCATCCCCCGCTAACGATACCATCACCCCGCTAATGGCGCTCGGTGCATCTGTTACGTTGCGCAGCACCGCCGCCGAGCGAACCCTGCCCTTGGCCGATTTTTATACCGGTTTCCGCCAAACCGCCATGCAACCCGATGAACTGCTCACCGCGATCACCTTCCCGGCCCTAACCGACAACGCCCACGGCGCATTTTACAAGCTCGGGCTGCGGCGCACCCAGGCCATATCGGTTGTCAATGCCGCCGTTGTGATTCATACCAACCACGACAATACGATCACCCACGCCGCCATCAGCCTGGGGAGTGTCGCCCCGGTGATCATCCGCGTGCCAGATGCCGAGGCGCTGCTCGTGGGGCAGTCGCTCTCGCCGGATGTTATCCGGCAAGCTGCCGAGGCTGCCGCCACCACCCCTCAGCCCATTGACGATGTACGCGGTACCGCCGAATATCGAACCGAAATGGTGCGGGTGCTGGTCAGCCGTGTTTTGCGTCAGCTTGCCGCCGCCGATGTTCCCCGCCCCTGGGGAGATAACCCCGCCATGCTGTGGGGGCCGAACCGCGCTGTCGTCCAGGCGACCTTACCACAAGCCTACCAACACGACCCCACCACACCCATCACAACCACCATCAACGGGCAACACGTCCAGGCACCAACGGGCCAGGATGTCTCGCTGCTAGATTTTCTGCGCGATCACGTCGGGCTAGTCGGGTCTAAAGAAGGGTGTGCTGAGGGTGAGTGCGGCGCGTGTACTGTTTTCCTGGACGGTGCAGCGGTCATGGCGTGTATGGTCCCGGCACCGCGTGCGCATGGCGCAGACATCGTAACCGTCGAAGGGTTACGCCAAAACGGTGATCTACACCCGATCCAGCAAGCCTTTATCGATCAGGGCGCGGTCCAGTGTGGTTTTTGCACGCCCGGCTTCCTGATGTCTGGCGCAAAACTACTGGAAGAACACCCCACCCCCACCCATGAGCAAATCCAACAGAGCATCGGCGGGAATCTGTGCCGCTGTACCGGGTACTACAAGATTCTGAGCGCCGTTCAACAAGCAAGTAAAGAAAAACAGACATAAAATGTATCCCTATGGGGTAGAATACCAAATACCAAGGATAGAAATTTCAAAGCAATCATTTGACATTTGTAATGATGGAGCGTTGACATGAGTTCTAATCAACTAAAACAGCAAGAAAAGCGGTCGGCTGTCCGTGCCTGGTTGCCCGCTTTGGGTTTTATCCTGGCCTTATGCGTTGGATTGATCGCCTACACCTTCTCGCCCTTAATTTTGAACTGGCTAGACAGTCGTTCTGGGCGTTTCCCGCCGCCGGGGGTATCTAGCCAAAACCTGCGAATTGGCGCAACAATTTTTCTGTTTGCTATCACGATGCTTGTCGCTTGGACGCTTGTTGCGATTTTCATACCGAAGAAAAAGTCCAAAGTAACCGATAATGATCTGCTCAAAGATCGCAAATCGATCTACGCCGAAAAAGCCGCCAAGAAGAAACGCCAGGTGAAAATGAGAAAAGCCGCGCTGGACGAAAACCGTCGTAAAAACAAATCCTGAATAATCAGGCGCTCCGTAAAATACACAATACACAATACACAAGGGTGTGGGCTTTCACCCTACACACCATCACTTTTCCCAAAAGAAGAGAAAAGCATAAATTTAAGAAGAAATCTGCTATTTCACGTCAGGCGTATCATATAATCTCGTAGGGGAAGGCACCCATGGAAAGAACAGTCCCGAAAACCGGTGGCGAAAACATCGAACTCTACATGCGCACCTACTACTCGTTGTTGCGCTCCACAGACGCTATTCAAATTCAAACACTCGCAGAAACCCATCGCACTACGGATTCGTTACTACACATCCGCGCCAACCAAGACAAACCGGATGCCGGAGCCTTCATCTACACCTCACTGCGCTTGCCCTATTGCATAGTCGATGTCTCCGAAGTCCTAATCGGGCAGATCGAGAAAGGGTTTGCCGAGGCTGGCTATACCGATGTCACCCAATGGGAGCGCGTCTACGCCCCAGCCCGGCGGCGTCGGATGCACTACGACGGCAAAAACACCCTGGCGGCCTTCATCGCCAGTCGCTCCGATATTGACGATATGGTCCCCATCCTCACCGCCTACCAAATCGAATGGAACAAACTCCATCACCTGCTACAAGGGGAAGTCGCCCGCCTCTTTCTCACCCAACATGAGGGCCGCACCTCACCCCCTACCGAAAGCGAGATCGACCTGTTAGCCGGCGTGCTACAGGTTGAACCCGCCGACATGCAAAATATCGCTAACGCCTGGGGAGAGAAATTTTTGCCGCTACTCCACCACATCGCACAGGGCCCCAAACGGATGGCCCTGCGCCTGGTCAGCGGCTCCCAGGCGGACTACCGCCGCGCAACTGCGCTCTGGTGGCGCGAGATCGACCAGTCCGTTGCACCCGCCGTCACATTAGATCAATGCCCGGTCTATTTCGTCTCCAGCAATACCCACGCCCTACCCAACCTGCTGACTGGCTTCGCCCTCCGCCGAGAAAAACAATTGATCGAGTTTATCCGCAGCCAGGGCCACGAACCCCTATTAGACGAGTACAACGCCATCATCAACCGGGATGTCAACGCCAACCTGAACAACTTTCTGTACTACCTTCTCAAAAAATATCTAGCCAACGCCCCAGCCGCCAGCCGCGAAGAACTGCACAACGAAGAAGTCGCCAGCGGTATTCATCGTGTCCCTAGCAAACACGGCTTCGATGTCGAAGCGCAGGTCATCGAACTGGGGAAACTGCGTTTCGATTGGATGGATGAACGGCTGTGCAACGTTGCCGACGCCGACCTGCTCGCCCACAGCGACGCACTCATCATCAATGTCGATTATCCGCTAGGGCTAGCGGCCTACGAAATCCTCAACCGCATCAGCGAAAACGTGCGCCTGCGCGGTGTGTATGTGATGGGCAAGGCCGCCACGCTCAACGGGCGGCAAAACGACGTGATGATCCCCAATGTCGTTCATGATGAACACTCACAAAATACCTACCTGTTTAACACCTGCTTTGTCGCCCAGGATGTCGTCCCTTACATGGCTTATGGCAGCGTGCTAGACAACCAGAAAGCTATCAGCGTGCCCGGTACTTTCCTCCAAAACTCAAACTATATGGATGTGTTTTACCGCGAAGGCTTCACCGATATTGAGATGGAAGCCGGCCCGTATCTGTCCTCCGTTTACGAATCCTTCCGGCCTAAGCGCCACCCCTTCAACGAGATCGTTAATCTGTACGGTGTGCAATTCGATGTTGGGATGCTGCATTATGCGTCCGATACCCCCCTCAGCAAAGGCGAAAACCTAGGCTCTAACCTGAGCTATGCCGGCATCGACCCCACCTACGCAACTGCCGTTGCCATCCTCCGGCGCATCCTACACCAAGAGGCCACCCGCTTACGGGCACTCAACCCGCCAACACCCCAGGCCCACCCCACCCCAGAACATACGACCCGGTGAGCGCCACCTTATGGATGCAACCACCCGATCAATCCGCTATAATGACGCAAGTTTGTTGGTAGTCACGAGTAAGAACCCATGCCAAAAGACAAAACAGTCGTAATCGGGCAGCGCGTTCGTCGGGTTGACGCGCTCGGTAAGGTCACCGGAGAAACGCCCTATCCCAGCGACATCAACATTGACGGGCAGCTATGGGCTAAGTTCAAATGGAGCGACCGTGCCCACGCCCGTGTCTTATCGATCAACACCACCGACGCGCAAGCCCTCCCCGGTGTGATCGCGATCTACACCGCCAAAGATGTACCCGTCAACGAATACGGGCTAGTTACCAAAGATCAGCCCGTGCTATGCGGGCCAGGCTCCACCACCCTCGGCGGCGACACCGTACGCTGCTACATGGACATGATCGCAGTCGTCGTCGCAGAAACCCCTGCCATCGCACAACAAGCCGTCAATCTCATTTGCGTTGAATACCAAGACCTCCCCCCCGTCTTTGACCCCGAAACCGCCATGCAGCCCAACGCGCCCCAACTCCATACCGATACCCCCCACAACATCCTGTGCCACTACGTGATCCGACATGGCCGCGATGTTGATGACGACCTATGGAGCCAGGCCGATGTCATTGTTGAAGGCGAATACACCACCGGCTACCAGGAACACGCCTATCTGCAACCCGAAGCCGGCCTCAGCTACATTGACGAAGAAGGCCGCGTAACGGTTGTGGTTGCCGGGCAATGGACCCACGAAGACCAAGAACAGATTTACCACGCGCTCGGCTTACCACCGGAACAAGTCCGTGTGATTTACCCGGCCATTGGCGGCGCGTTTGGCGGTCGTGAAGATATGTCCGTGCAGATCGCCCTCGCACTTGCCACTTGGAAGCTGCAACGCCCAATCAAAATCCAATGGAGCCGCGAAGAATCAATTCGCTACCACCACAAACGCCACCCGATCAAAGTCCGGGCCAAATGGGGCGCTACCCACGACGGCAAAGTCATCGCTGCCGAAGCGGTCGTCATTGGCGATGCCGGAGCCTACAATTACACATCAAACAAAGTGATGGGCAACGCCAACCTGATGGTAACCGGCCCCTACGATATTCCCAATGTCAAAGTCGATACCTACGGCGTCTATACCAATAACATCCCGTGCGGGGCCTTTCGCGGGTTTGGTGCCCCACAGGGCGCGTTCGCTGCGGAAAACCAGATGAGCAAGCTCGCCGTCGCACTCGGTATAGACCCCCTTGAATTGCGCCGCCGCAACTGCTTCCAAGAAGGGGCGATTGCCTCCGTCGGAACCCCACTCCCGGCAGGCGTGACCATCGACCGCGTGCTAGACGAAACCGGCAAACAAAGCGGCTATTGGGCTTACGCCAACGGCGTATGGCAGCAACACCCCACCTCCCAGGATGGCCTGCCGCCCCATCTGCGGCGCGGTGTCGGGGTCGCTGCCGCTTACAAAAATGTCGGGTTTAGCTTCGGCTTCCCGGAACATTCCTGGGCCGGCATCGAGCTTCACGGCGGCGCACAGGTCGATCAAGTCGTGCTGCGTGTGGCCGGGGCCGATGTCGGACAGGGGGCACATACCGTCATGGCACAAATGGCCGCCGATGCCGTCGGCGTCCCCTTCGATAAAATTAAACTTATCGCCTCGGACACCGCCCAGACCGGCAGCAGTGGCAGCGCCTCCGCTTCACGCTTGACCTTCATGAGTGGCAACGCCATCCGGGGTGCCGCCGACCTCGCGCTGCAAAAATGGGCCGACGAAGAGCGCCCCGCCATCGGTGAGTATATGTACCGTCCACCCAAAACAACCCCTTACGACCCCAAAACCGGCAAAAGCGAACCAAACTTCGCCTATGGTTACGTCGCCCAGGTTGCCGAAGTTCTGGTCGATATTGAAACCGGGCAGGTTAACGTGGTGCGAGTCGTCTCTACCAACGACGTAGGCCGCGCCGTTAACCCGCAGCTTGTCGAAGGCCAGGTTGAAGGGGCCGTCGCGCAGGCCCTCGGCTATGCCCTGATGGAAAACCTCATTAGCCATGAAGGACGGATTCAAAATCCGTTTCTGTCAACCTATCTCATCCCCACCGTGCTAGACATGCCCACCGAAGTAAAATCCGTCATCCTAGAATACCCGGACCCCATCGGCCCATGGGGGGCGCGTGGCATGGCCGAAATGCCCATGATCCCCCTGACCCCCGCTATTGCCGCCGCCATCCACGATGCGACCGGTGTTTGGATCGATAATCAACCGTTCACCCCCGACCGCGTTGTGAAGGCCCTCAGAGAGCGAGGTCTAGGTGTTATTTGACCCCGTGCTAACTGTTGTCCTTGGGGGGGGCGACCTTGCCAGTGGGGTGATCTACCGCTTGCACCAGGCCGGGTTCCCCGTCGTCGTGACCGAACTCCCGGCCCCGTTGTTTGTGCGGCGGGCGGTCGCGTTTGGCGAGGCCGTTTACAGCGGCACGATCACGGTCGAAGGTGTGCGGGCGCAGTTGGTAGACAGCCCGCCCGCTGTCCCCGCTGTACTCGCAGCCGGGGGCGTTCCGGTCCTGATCGATCCCGATGGCGACTATCTGACGGCCTTAAACCCGGTCGTTCTGGTCGATGCCCGCATGGAAAAACGTAACCTGGGCCTAACCCGCACCGATGCGCCGTTTGTGGTGGCCCTGGGGCCGGGGTTCGTGGCGGGGGATGATGTTCACGCCGTGGTCGAAACCAACCGAGGCCACGACCTAGGCCGTGTCATCTGGCACGGTCACGCCGAACCCGATACCGGTCAGCCCGGTACCGTCAAAGGCTACCAGGCGACCCGCGTTTTACGTTCTCCGGCGGCGGGCCATGTGCAAGCCCATTTCGCCATCGGAGATCGCATCCAAGCCGGGCAAACCATCGCCACCGTCAGCACCCAGCCGATCATCGCTCCCTTTGATGGCGTGCTACGCGGGATCATCCACCCACACGTTGACGTTGCCGCCGGGTTAAAAGTAGGCGATCTCGACCCACGCGGCGAGCGTGATCTGTGCTTCCGTATCAGTGATAAGGCGTTAGCGGTTGGTGGGGGAGTCGTGCAGGCTGTTCTCTCCGCGTCTGTTGTTCGTCAACGGATACAAACCCCACGATGAAACTTTACGAGGGATTAGGCGTTGTTCGTGGCGATACCGTCGCCTTTATCGGGGCTGGTGGCAAAACCTCAGCGTTGATCGCACTCGGTCACGAACTCGCAGCACTCGGCTGGCGCGTCCTGGCAACCACCACCACCCGCATTGGGCGCGATGAACTGGACCTGATGCCCGCCGCGCTCCCCGCCGATGCACCCCCGTCGCATGTCTCCGCACACCTTGCAGATTACGGCTTTGTCTTTCTCTATACCGAACTGAGCGATCAAAAAGTGCGCGGGGCCACCCCACAGCGCATCGCGGCCCTGCTAGATGCCGTCGATAGCGATGTGCTTCTCATCGAAGCTGACGGCGCACGCGGGCGGCTACTCAAAGCACCCTACGACCATGAACCCGTTATCCCACCGGGGACCTCACTCGTTATCCCGGTTGTGTCACTAAAAGTCCTTGGCAAACCGCTAGACGACCAATACGTCTACAACGCCGCCCGCATTGACGAACGTTACGGTTTCGGTATCGGGAACCACGTGAAATCGTCCTGGGTTGCCCAAATCCTGCGTGATCGTGACCTGATGATGTACAACGTCCCGGAAGATGTGCGCGTCGTCGGGCTGGTGAACGCCGTCCCCGAAAGTGGTTATCTGTTAGGGCGTGCGCGGCTGATCGCACAGTTGGCTTTGCGCGTGCGCGATAGTGTGCGCGGGCAAGCCTATCGCCATTATCGCCGTCTCAACGGCGTTGCGTTGGCCTCCGTGCAGAAACCAAACCCGGTTCACGAAGTAATCCGCCCGGTCGGAGCGGTGGTGCTAGCGGCTGGCATGGCCCGGCGCATGGGGCAGATGAAAGTCCTCATGCCCTGGGCCGATGATCGCAGCATTATTGAGCATATCGTCCGCCAGTTGATCCTGGCCCGCCTAGACCCCGATACCATCGTGGTTGTGACCGGCAATGAGGCCAACGCCGTGCAAAATGTACTCCGACAAACCGGTGTTCAGATCGCGCACAATCCGTTATTTGCAACCGGGGAAATGCTCTCATCGCTCAAAGTCGGCCTGCAACAAATGCCGCCCCATATCGCCGCCGCCATGGTTGTACTTGGCGACCAACCGCGCATCGAACCGCGTACCGTCCAATGGTTGTTGCGATCCTATGCGCTAGGCGAGGGCGGCATCGTCGCCCCAAGTTACCAGATGCGCCGGGGCCATCCGATTCTCATCGACCGCAAGTATTGGCGCGAACTGCTCGATCTCCCCATTGATAGCGCCCCCCGCGACGTGATCAACCGTCACCGCGATGACATCGCCTATGTTGAGGTCGATAGTGATAGCGTCCTCAAAGATGTAGACACCCCACAAGCCTACCGCGAAGAACGCCGCAAGGCTGGCCTGGAATAATAGCGATGATCCCCTTGAGCGTTATTTATCCAAAAACGTAACTGCTCAGGGGCTTCACCAAAACTTTAGCTGCGAAAATCTTTGTTACGTCTGATGCTAAATAGCGGATTTTGCTTATCTTTATGCTTTTCGCTTCTTTCTTTCCAGAAAGAAACAAAGAAAGCAATGAGGAGGAGGTATTTTCAATGAAAGTGGACGCTTTTTGTCCACTTTTTCCGGAAAAAGTGGTGGGGTGTGGGGTGAAATCCCACCAAACCTGACAGTTTTTGAATTTCACATAGAACGTTTGTTACAACTCAGGTACTTCGTTTGGACACACTCAGATCAGAGCAGGGTGAACATGGCCGATGGGGGCGCTTTAGCGCCGGGGTGGGGGGCAAGCTGAGTGATTACTCAGAAAGTGAAGAAGCAAGAAAGCGAAAATGGGAGGGGGGCACCCTCCCAGATAGCGACAATGGCGTTTAGTCGCGGGCGATGCTGAGATAGTAGACAAGTTGGAGTACCGCCTGCACAGCGGCAGCGACATAGGTCATCGCGGCGGCGATAAGCACTACCCGAGCGCCGCTGCGGTCCTGGGTGGTTTCAAATAGGCCAGTTCCGTTGAGCATCCGTAGG
Source organism: Anaerolineae bacterium (assembly GCA_034437355.1). Classification (GTDB taxonomy): domain Bacteria; phylum Chloroflexota; class Anaerolineae; order Aggregatilineales; family Phototrophicaceae; genus DAOTTY01. The sequence goes on from DAOTUA010000099.1 coordinate 11,728, forward strand.
CCGCGCATACTGGCGTCAAACTCGACTGGTAGCGTCAGCAGCATGAAGATCACGACGACCCCGAAGAACAGCGCCCCTAATGTGATTAAGCCACTCGCTTGAAATAGGAACCCGGCTAGGATGAGGCCCATAGCAATATTCGGGCTGACGGTCATCGCCGGGATGAGAAACGAGCGCAGCGCGATGAGTGGCGATTCTTCCTGGTGTTGTTGGGCGTGGCCTAGCTCGTGCGCAACAATCGCCATAGCAGCAACCGAAGGTTTGGTGGCGATATCTTGAGACATGCGGACAGTGTGGCTGCTGGGGTCGTAGTGATCGCTGAGGCGACCCGGTGTTCCCTCAAAGTGGACGCCGGCAAGATCGGTGTTGCGCACGAGGAAATCGCCGACCTGTTGCCCGGTCATGTCGCGGGTGTTTTGGATGCTGCTCCAACGGCGGTAGGTTAGTGTTAAGAAAAGCTGAGCGCCCAACGACAGCACCAGGGCCGGTAGGAACACATACAGCATATATGTCGAATCGAATATGAACATATGTGAACAATCCTCACTTATTGGTTTGCTTTTATAGATTTCAAACTACATTATTGATACCACAAAATACGTCAAAAGAATCTAAGAAATCCCCAAATGTGCTGTGAGGCCCCCCAAGGTGTTGAGGTGTGCCGGCAGCAGCATATTGTCCAGTAAGCGCGGTTTGCCAATTTTCACGGTGAGCGAGGCCAGTATGGGGGTGCTGGGGGAAAATGGTTTTTTTAGCTCTTGCAGGGTGAGGGGGTCTGCGATGGAGACGTAATCGACTTGGGCGAGTGGTTGCTTGGCGAGAACGGTCCGCATGGCATGACGGAGGGTGTCCGGGTTGGTTTCTCCGGCGCGAACGCGGTCGGCGGCGGTACGGAGTGCGCGTGATAAGACGGTGGCAGCTTGACGTTCGGTGGGGGATAAATAGGCGTTACGTGAACTGCGGGCGAGGCCGTCTGGTTCGCGGACGGTCGGGACGGGGATAATTTGAACGGGAAAGTTCAGGTCGTGTGCCATCTGGCGGATGACGACAACTTGTTGGGCGTCTTTTTGACCGAAATAGGCGCGGTGGGGGGTCGTTTGGTTGAATAGCTTGGCAACGACGGTGGCGACGCCTCGGAAGTGGCCGGGACGGTGTGCGCCTTCTAGCCCCCGGCTGACATCTTCGACATGAACCCAGGTTTGGAAGCGCGGCGGGTACATCACCTGATGGGTGGGCGTGAAAACAAGATCGACGCCGGCTTTTCGTAGCTGGTCGAGATCGTCGGACAGGGAGCGCGGGTAGCTTGCCAGGTCTTCATCTGGGCCGAATTGGGTTGGGTTGACAAAAATAGTGGTGATAACCGCATCGCACTCGGTGCGGGCTTGTCGGACCAGGGCCATATGCCCGGCATGTAAGGCCCCCATGGTGGGGACCAGGCCAACGGTTCCGGTAAGGTTGGCACGGGCGGTTCGCAGGTCGGAGAGGGTATCGACAACTTGCACGGCGGGTTATTCCTCCTTGAGTACGTTTGAGAGTATATCGGCTTGCATGGTGAAGCTGTGATCTTTAGTAGGGAAGCGTCGGGCTTCGACATCAGCAATATATTGTTGTATCCCTTGGCGCATGGTGGCACCGGCTTCTACGAAGCGGCGGGTGTGGCGGGGGATAAAATCATCGAAGAGGCCGAGAATATCATGGAATACCTGCACTTGTCCGTTGGTGTGCGGGCCGGCCCCAATGCCGATTGTGGGGATGGCGAGGCGATCCGTGATAGCTTTGGCAAGCGGGGTCGGGACGAGTTCTAGAACGACAGCGAAGGCCCCCGCCGCCTGGACTGCATCGGCATCACGGAGCAGTTGGCGGGCGGTTTCCAGGTTGCGGCCTTGCACTTTGAACCCGCCGAAGCTATTGACGCTCTGTGGGGTGAGGCCGATGTGCGCCATGACGGGTATCCCGGCCTGAACGATGCGGGCGATGGTGGGGGCTATGCGTTCGCCGCCTTCTAGTTTGACGGCACTGACGCCGCTTTCTTGCATCAGCCGGATGCTGTTTTGCACGGCTTGCTCGATGCTGACAGTATAGGTGCCGAAGGGCATATCGCCAACAATAAGCGGAGCCTGGGTGGTACGGACGACAATAGCGGCGTGGTAGATCATCTGGTCGAGTGTAACGGGGATGGTGGCGGGGTGGCCCTGGATCACCATTCCCAACGTATCCCCGACAAGCAGCATCGGCACGCCGGCAAGTTCGCTGAGGCGGGCGCTGGTGGCATCGTAAGCGGTTAACATGGCGATGGGTTGGCCTTGGTCGCGCATTTTTTGAATGTGAAGTACGGTGTTACGTGTCGTCATGGTGGCCTTCTCGAAATTGGGTAATGGATTACGGCTTTAGGGGTTGGCGGGGCTGTGCGGGTTCGTCCGCTTGCTTTGCCTGTGCCGGGAATGTTCAATCATACGTTCTATGTGAAATTCAAAAACTGTCAGGTTTGGTGGGGTTTCACCCCACATCCCATCACTTTTTCTGGAAAAAGTGGACAAAAAGCATCCATTTTCATTGAAAATACCTCCTCATCGCTTTCTTTGCTTCTTTCTTTCTGGAAATTAAAGAAAAGAAAAGAAAAGCATAGAGATAAGCAAAAATCCGCTATTTCACATCAGACGTATCATATCAGTTGGCAGATAAGGGTGTCGGTGTAGGGATGGGGTCGGTGATGATGATATTGACCATACAAGTAGCGCGAACATCGCCGTTAATATCAAAAACATTCAGACGGAATTGATACTCCCCCGGTTCGTAAAAAGCGGGGGCGAACTGCCCCAGTGTACCTTCTTCTGAGATGGGTTGGGTGTATTCGGTGAGGGTGGCGAATTGGTTATTGGTGCTAGGCCCGCGTAGCTCGAAACGGTAGAAGGCGAAGTTATCGACATTAGCGGACCCGATCACGTTGATGGGTTCAAAAACGATCAGCCCGTTGGTAGGGATGCGCATAGTTGCGTTTTCGGTTTCACAGCCGATACTTTCCGGTGGGTTTACGACAATGGTCCCTACCGGGGTAGGGGTAAGCGTGGGGGTGATCTGGATGGCGAGAGCGGGATCGGTGGCGTCGATGCGGTCGCGCACGTCGCTATCGTCGATAGCGGTATCACCACGGACAAAAGCGGTCGGGGTGGCAAATGCACCGTCCTCTGGGGCGATGGCGAGCGTTTCAAACTGTTCATCCTGGGCGCGGATGGTGGGTGCGACAACCCGTTGAATCCCCAGGATAAACAAGCCGATTTCAATCAGCACGATCATCCAGGTAATGGCATCTGCCACCTGGCTACGAGCTAGCCCCCGTTCTAGTTCAAAGTAGGTTTCCCGGTATTCTTGACGAGCCACACCCCATCGTCGCCATAGCCAGATAATGCCAAGCGCGATAAAGACGTATAAGCCAATGGCGATGTTTTCGATTAAAAATACCAGGGAAGCCATGCGCTACATTGCTTTCAACACACCACGGACAATTTTTGCCATACGTGGCACGATGGTTTTACCTGCGACCAGCACTTCTTCATGGTTGGTTTCGAGTTCGGTGTCGATGTCGTCAATGGCGATGTTAGTGATACTGGAGAAGGCGAGGACGCGCATCCCGGCATGACGTGCGACAACGACCTCATGCACGGTAGACATGCCAACAGCATCACCGCCCAACAAGCGTAACATGCGGATTTCGGCTGGGGATTCAAATTGCGGACCGGAGAGGCACACATAAACGCCTGTTTGTAGGGTTTCGTGGTGGTCTGCGGCAACCTGGCGAGCGAGACGAGATAAGTCTTTATCGTAGGATTGTACCATGCCGACAAAGCGCGGCCCGAGTTGGTCATCGTTAGGGCCGATCAGTGGGTTTTGCCCGGCCAGACCCATAAAGTTAATGTGATCCGTGATCAACATGATGTCACCGACGCTAAAGGCACTGTTGATCCCGCCGGCGGCGTTGGTCAGGATGAGAGTTTTCACGCCGAGATAGTGCATCACGCGGATGGGAAAGGTGATCTGCTGCGGGGTGTAGCCTTCATAGAAGTGGGCGCGGCCTTGTTGGGTGACAACGGGAACCCCTTCCAGGGTGCCAAGTACCAGGTTGCCGCTGTGCCCGTGTACGGTAGACGCAGGCCAACCGGGGATATGATCATATGGGATCACGGTACGGTGATCGAGTTCGTCGGCAAGCGTGCCCAACCCGGAGCCTAGCACCAGGCCAACCTGAGGGGTGAGATCGGCTTGTGCTTGGATGGCTTCGACGGCGGCGTGGTAATCTTCTTGGGTGTAGGTCATAGGTTCACTCATATTCAAATTATTCTTCAACTTTGCTATTATACGGGGTGTTTTGGTTTTGTGATACAATTATTTAAAGCATGATGTGAAATAGCAGATTTCTTCTTGAACTTATGCTTTTCGCTTCTTTTTTTCCAGAAAGAAGCAAAGAAAGCGTTCAGGGGGCTATTTTCAATCAAAATGGGCGCTTTTGCCCACTTTTTCTGGAAAAAGTGGTGGGGTGTGGGATGAAACCCCACCAAACCTTACGCATTTTGAATTTCAAATAGAGCGTATTTAAATAACTTCATCGTCATTTTCGTCAGTTCGATAGCGTGGGTCATCATGGAACAACATCCCATTATTGAGCGATACAGTGAACTTTACCAGAAACTATATCAGCGCGATCCAAAAGGGTTGCGGCAGATCAGCCAGGATTTTGTGGTCGTGAATGAGATGCAGATACGCATACAAGACCTGGAGTTGCTCACACGGCAGTTAGAGAAAGAATATCGGGCAGAACAGCAGAAGAAACGCAATAACATTCTGAAGCTAGTGAATTGGTTCCGTCGGTGATGTATCGGGGGGGGGATTGATCGAGTTCGGTTTCGGTAAGGTGGGGTAAAGGGTTTATGGATTCAGTTGAGGGGTTGCGCCGGCAAATGAGGTTTGCACTGGTCGGCATGTTGAGTATTGTTCTGCTCGGCATCATCGGCTACATGCTCATTGAGGGGATGACGCTATTAGAAGCTGTCTACCTGACGGTGATTACGCTGACGACGGTCGGGTATGGAGACGACTACGCAAAATCCGACGAGGGGCGCATCTTCACAATCTTCTTGATTATTTTCGGGTTTGGCTTGGTAGCGTATGGCTTGCAGGCAATTGCAACGCTTTTGTTTAGCCCAGAAATCCGTGAGTTACGCATCCGACGAAAGACCGAGAAGCTGTGTCAGAAATTGGGACAGCATTATATCATTTGCGGGACGGGTGATATGGTGGATCAGACGATCACGTATTTGTTACAAAGCGTGCGGCTCCGGTTGGCTTTCTACGATGAGAAGGTGTATGGGCCGATTGATAATTTCTTAGATCGGATTTTTGGTGATGATGAGCTGGGTTATTACCCCAAAACACGGGCGGTAGTACGTAGCTTGTACCTGACAATAATCCGGCTGTTCATGCGGGTCGGAACGATGTTGGACATGATCGTTGTCGTCACGGAGAATACAAAGTATGCCCGTCACTTGCGCGAAAATGGGTTCCTGGTGGTTGAGGGCAACCCAACCAATGACGAAACGCTACTGACGGCAGGTGTGCGGCAAGCGAGTGCAATGATGGTGATGTTGCCGGATGATACGGCGGCGCTGCTCACGGTATTGACGGCTCGCAGCCATAATAACGAGTTATATATCACGGCAGCCACGATGCAAGAGCAATTGGCGGAGAAGATATTGCGGGTTGGTGCGAATAATGTTATTCGGACATATGAGCTTTGCGGGCTATTTTTGAACAATGTCACGTTAAGGCCGACAGTGTACGACTTCTTCCACGCATTGTTTTTCGACCAAACGCTACAGGTTCAATCCGCTCAGATTACGTTACACGAAGGGACGGTGTGGATTGGTAAGCGCATCGGCGAATTGGCGTTGAGCGAAGCATACGACGCGCACATTATGGCGATTTATCGGCAGGGGGACAGCAAATTTATAGTCGCCCCAGGTGATAGTTATGTTTTGTCGCAAGGGGAGATACTGGTCATTGCTGTGCCAACGGGGTCCGTTTCAATGCTTCAGCTCGCTGCACGCGAAAACGTCAAAACAAAGCCGAATATTATCTGGCAGCGCCCGACCCCTTTGTACGACGCCTCCAGACATTCACAAGCCTATACGCTGGCACAAGCCGAGGCGGACATCCGCGAAATGAGCAAGCACTCTATTGTGCTGGGTAATGACGAGGTGGCGCATAACGCCATTCAGCAACTTGATCCGTCTCGCCCGTTTGTGGTGATCTGTGAGGGGCAAACGGAGGCTGAACGTTTGCTGGGGTTGGGGTTCCGCGTGGTGATGGGGGGTATCACCGATGAAGATACGCTAGCACGAGCTGGAGCGGGGCGGGCGCTTGCGATTATGATCTCGTTGGATAATGAGGCCGATACGGTATTAGCGGTGATTAATGCACGATCATTGAGTGAGCGTCTGTTGATCACCGCGACGGCAAATTCCGATGAACACATTCACAAAATCGAACGAGCCGGGGCAGACCGTGTATTTAACCCGTTTAGTATTGCGGCGCAATTCATGTTATTGACGGCAACGCGCCCGGTAGTGAGTAAGTTTTTCCAGTATGTGCTGTACAATCGGGCGGATCAAATTGAAACGACCGAGCTTTACATGGACGATAGCTCCGCTTGGATCGGTAAAAGCATTGCGGATTTACAGCTTATGCAGTCATTCCAGATTCATGTGATCGGGGTGCGGCAGGTTGATGGGACATTCCGCTATGCGCCACCGGAGGCTTATGAGATCAGAGCGCATGAGGTGCTGATTATCGTTGTCCCGATGGCTTATGCCAACGAGTTGCACATTATCGCCCATGGGAACGCCTCCAAACAACCGGATACACTCCGAAACACCAGTCGGGCCATCAACTAACGTAAGCTCTGTCTGAAATTCAAAATGCACAACGTTTGGTTGCGGTTCGAGGGCGAACCCCCTGCGCAGTTACCTTTCTGGAAAGAAAAAAACATTTGCTCACATCAGACCGACGTTAGGTATACCGAACGCGATCTGTCCCGCCCGCTTCACCTGCTTCATCGCTGGCATCGGTCGCACCCAAAACCTGCCCAACCTTTTCTAACAGTTCGCTCTTGCTAACCGGCTTCGACAGATAATCATCGCACCCCGCCTCCAGAAAGCGTTCTCGGTCGCCGTGCATCGCATTTGCCGTCAGCGCAATAATTGGAATATCAACCGTAGCCGCATCTGCCCGCAGCCGTTTTGTAGCCTCCACCCCGTCAATATCCGGTAAGTTAATGTCCATCAAAATTAAGGCAGGGCGGTTGGCTTTCGCCTTGTCGATCCCCGCTTCCCCCGTCTCTGCTCCGACCATCTCATATCCCCCCATACGCAAGAACTTCTTCACCAGGCGCATATTTTGTGGGTTATCTTCTATGTAGAGTATCTGCCGCTTAGCTGTCATGCACCCTTAACCTTTGGAAAATAATCATTATCATCTCAATTCTAACTCATGTTATCTCATAGGTGTGGTATCAATTATGTTACTCTAAGCCATGCTCATCTACCCGATCTCGTAAGCGGTCAATCCGTGCCGCTCGCGGACGAAAAAAATTATTTAACCGACGCCGATACCGCAACCACCGCGCCCGCCACCGAGCCAACACATACGCTAGCCGTCGTCGCTGTTGGCTGATAGCCGGGTTACGATCTTCGTCTACATCTGGTTTACCCCACTGCACCACCATCGACGCCCACGTTAACCCCCCCCCAAACCCGACCATCACAATATAATCCTTCGCCTGGATGCGATCCGCCTTCAACGCTTCGCATAGCGCAATCGGGATCGACGCCGCCGACGTGTTGCCGTACCGCTCTACCGTACTAATGAACTTCTCTCGATCTAACCCCAACTTTTTTGCCGCCGTCTGCAAAATGCGATCATTCGCCTGATGCGGCACCACCACCGCAATATCTTCCAGCCTCAGATCAGCCTCCGCCACCGCCTGCTTAATGCTTTCCCCCATCACCCGCGTTGCAAACTTGAACACCTCGCGCCCGTTCATGTACATCTTACCGCTTTTGTGCCCATCCTTCCTAAACACAATATCCTGGCTACCCACCGTCGGGATACCCAACAGATCATAGCCCGACCCATCCGAGCGTAACACACTAGACAACACCCCGCCCGGCTGCGTACTCCCACGCAAAACCACCGCCCCCGCCCCATCCCCAAATAAAATACACGTACTGCGATCCGTCCAATCCAATACCCGGCTCATCGTCTCCGCCCCAATCACAACCGCCGTGTCGATACTCCCCGACCGGATCGCCTGTGTCGCCATCTCCAAACCATACACAAAACCAGAACAAGCCGCGCTCAAATCAAAAGCCCCCGCCCGCGCCGCCCCCAGCCAATTCTGAATCAAGCTGGCAGTGGACGGGAAAATATTCTCCGGCGTCGATGTCGCAACAATCACCAAATTCACATCACTTGGCAGCACATTCGCCACATCTAGCGCATTTTTAGCCGCCGCCAACCCCAGGCTTGCCGTTGTTTCCCGTTCGTTAGCAATATATCGCTGCCGAATACCCGTCCGCGACTGTATCCACTCATCACTCGTTTCCACCACCGCCGCCAGATCATCATTTGTCAACGCCTGTTCTGGTACAGCCATCCCCCACCCGACGATATGCGCATACCGAACTTGCCCCGGCAACGTGGGGTTATTGTTCGCCATGGTGCTTATATTTACCAAAAATCAAAACAGCGTTGTGCCCACCGAACCCAAACGAATTACTCATCGCAGTCGTGATCGTCCGCGCTTGCCCGACATTCGCCGTATAGTTCAAATCACATGCCGGGTCCGGCGTTTCTAAATTAATCGTCGGCGGGATAAAGTTGTTTTGCAGCGCCATAATCGAAAAGACCGCCTCGACCGCCCCCGCTGCCCCCAACAGATGCCCCGTTACCGATTTGGTAGAACTGATCGGCACATTATAGGCTTGTTCACCAAAAGCGTTTTTGATCGCCAGCGTTTCCGACTTATCATTAAGCGGCGTACTCGTGCCGTGTGCGTTGATATACCCAATATCTTTCGGCTCCAGTTGCGCGTCCTGCAAGGCAAACTCCATCGCCTTTGTCGCTCCCTCACCCGTCTCCATCGGTGCCGTGACATGGTGCGCGTCCGACGTATGCCCGTACCCCAAAATTTCCGCATAGATCGTCGCCCCACGCGCTAGCGCATGTTCCAACTCTTCCAATACCAGCACCGCCGCCCCTTCACCCATCACAAACCCGTCACGATCCGTATCAAACGGGCGCGACGCTTTCGTCGGATCGCCCTTATACCGAGATAACGCCGTCATGTTATAGAAACTCGCCACCGCCACCTCAACAAACGACGATTCCGCACTCCCCGCGATCATCGCGGTCGCCTTCCCATACCGGATCTTCTCCGCTGCTTCCCCAATACAATTATTGCCCGTCGCGCAGGCCGTCGTAATATCGTAGTTGGGGCCACGCAAGCCATAATCAATCGAAAGTCGCCCGGAATTGGCGTCGATCAACATCATCGGGATCGCCAACGGGCTGATCCCGCGCTCCCCCTTCGCATCAAACGCCCGAGTCGTCGCCACCACCGTTTCGATCCCACCAATGCCGGACCCGATGATACACCCGATGTCATAGCGGTTCTCATCATGAATCGGTAGCCCACTTTCGTTAATCGCCTGCTCCGCTGCATACATCGTCAACTGCGTCACGCGGTCCGTGCGACGGGCCACCCGCCGCCCGAAGTGATCCTCCAGATCGAGATCGATAATCTCCCCGCCAATCGTATGCGATAAACGCGAGGTATCCACCCGCTGCAACTCTCGGATGCCGCTTTTCCCCGCAGCAGCATTTTCCCATGCTTCCTGAATACTATTCCCGGTTGGGCATACAATACCCATCCCTGTGACGACAACACGACGTATTTCCAAGATAGCTCCTCCATTCCTATAGCCTGTATTCAATTGCCGCCAACCCTTACAACCCATGTGCCGGCGGTTCGTTGCTAACTGGCAAAAACAAATTGGCGGGCATGGTCTAACAATTGGTCGATTACCCGTTGCATATGCGCCGTATCCCCCTCCAACCGCGTGAGCATTACGCTGCCCTCCAGCGCAGAGATATACAACGAAACCGTCCCCTCCAGGTTCAACTCCTCCCGGAATACCCCCTCCCGCACCCCACGCCGTAATATCTCATACAGCGTCTTGCGCCACACACCGATCGCCTGCTGCGCCCGCGCACGTAATTCTGGATGACCGTCATCATGTTCGATGGCAGTATTCAACACCGCGCACCCACCGTCTAATAAGCTCGGCAAGGCAACAAAATTTCTCAGAAATATCGAAAGCGCCTCCGGTGCCGGCGTTTGCGCCGATAACCCACCCATCACATGCCGGGTGAGTTGCCCCACATTGTAATCGAAGGCCGCCAGCGCGATCTCTTCCTTGCTATCGAAGTGACGGTAAATGCCACCCTTCTGCAACTCCGTGGCTGCCATAATGTCGGAAATTGACACACCCGCCAGCCCATACTTGTTAAACAATGGGGCCGATTTCTCTATAATCCGATTGCGAGTCGCTTCACCCTTTGCCATGCCATCCGCGCAGTAATTAAACGTTTATTTGATTTTGAGACTGTTCGGTCTCAAAAATGACAAACGTGAGATTATAGCAAAGTGGTGGTTATGTCAAGCATGAGCGAGTGTTATAATCCCTGCTATGATACTGATCACAGGCGCTACTGGCTTCATCGGGCGGCATCTCGTCTCCCGTTTACTGGCTTCCAATTACCGTGTAAGGTGCTTGCTCCCACCAGATACCAATTACAAATGGGACGCCACCACCCAACCCGATATTATTCACGGCACCCCGGACGATTCCGAAACGCTGTTCCGGGCGATGACGGGTATCCACACCGTCATTCATCTACAAAGCGCCCAATGGTGGGGCACCCCGCAAGACCTCCAACGCATCGACATTAACGGTACCCGCCACCTGGTCGAAGCCGCCCGTGCCGCCCGCGTCGGTCGCATCATCATGATGAGCCACCTAGGGGCCACCCCATCCTCAGCCTACCCCCTTCTACAAGTTAAGGGCGTGGTTGAGGATATTATCCGATCAAGCGGGCTGGCCTATACCATTATTCGCGCCGGGCTCGTGTTCGGCGAAGATGACGCCTTCTACAACCACATCGCCATGAGCCTGGCCCTCAACCCCGTAGCTGTGTTCATCCCTGGGCGCGGCGAAGTCGTCCTACACCCGATCTACATCCAAGATATCGTCGGTGCGTTGGCCCAAACCCTGGAAAATATGGATACCGTCGATACCATCATCGAAATTGGCGGCCCAGAATACATCAGCCTGATGGACCTGACCCGCACCATCATGCGCGTTACCGGGCGCAGGCGTATCATTGTCCGCTTACCACCTTATCTCATCCGATGGCTGAACCGAGTTGTCCGCCTATGGACGCTGCGCACACTCACCACCCCCCAATGGCTAGACCTACTCGCAACAAACCGTGTCGCCCAACTCGGTAACCTGGCACAATACTACACCATAGACACCCATCGCCTGGAAGATACCATGCAGACCTACATGCCCGGCAACTACGGATGGTTCCGGGCGGTGCGCTACCTGCTACGTCGCAGGCCAAGGAGACACTTTTAACCATGTTCCCATCACATATCCGCCCCCTAACCACCCTTGACGATATGTTACCCGCTGTCGAACTTCAGAAAATCTACTGGGGAGATGCGCCGGGGGCGTTCATCGCCGCCCACATGCTATATTCCATCGCCACCCACGGCGGCCATGTGCTGGCCTCCACCGACGGCAATACCGTCACCGGTATCGTTATCGGCCTGTTAGGGATGAACACCGACCACCCCCTCCCACACCGACTACACATCTACAGCAAACGCATGATCGTTAGCCCCGATTACCGCAATCAAGGCCTCGGCCGGCACCTCAAGTTTGCCCAGCGTGCGGTTGCGCTCCAACAGGGGATTAAGCGCGTCGTCTGGACCTTCGACCCGCTGCTGGCCCCTAACGCCCACCTCAACCTACGCAAACTAGGCTGTATCAGCCGTCAATATCATCACAACTACTACGGGACCAACAACACCGGCGGCCTTAGCCCAGACGGAACCTCCGACCGGCTTTACCTGGAATGGCCCATCGAAGATGACGCCATCCAACGCCGCGCCGAAGGCACATTCACCGGCCCCACCTTGGATGACCTACTCGCGGACGGGACCACCGTCCTAAACCCATCAGACCACCACACCTCACCGTATCCTATACCGGGGGAGTACCAACCCAATCACAACGGCCCGGCCCTGATCGAAATTCCCCGCCAATTCCAAAGCATCCAACAGCATCACCCAGACCTCGCCCGCCTGTGGCGGCGACACATCCGGGCGACTTTAGCGGAGAAAATCCGATCCGGGTTCCAGGTGGTCGATTTCGTTTCCGGCGATTATCACGGCGCAAACCGTAGCTTTTACGTGCTAACCCAACAAAATTAATTTGCGATACCCTACCCAACAGAAAGGACCCATTTTGCAAAGCATCACCATTCAAACTATCGACCTATTCCCGCTTGCGATGCCCCTTGTCGAACGTCTGGGAACCAGCTTCGGCAAAGAACCGTTCAAAACCGCTATCCTGATCCGCCTCACCACCACCGACGGCATCATCGGATGGGGCGAAACCTCCGCCGAGATCAACCCCGGCTATACCTACGAAACCATGTCTACCGCCCTGCATGTGATCGCGCAGTTCCTCCGCCCGGCCCTGCTTGGTCAAACCATCACCCACCCGACCGAAGCCCCCGCCCTGATGAGCCGTGTCCGCGGTCATCCTCTCGCCAAACACGGCTTAGAGGCCGCCATCTGGGATGCCTTCGCCAAAACCAATCACATACACATCGCCGACCTATTCGCCGCCAGCCTACCCGCCATCAACGGCGAACAACATCAGCCCCGCGGCTACGCCCATGTCGGCGTGAGTATCGGTATTCAAAACAGCATCGACGACACCCTCGCCATTATCGCCAAACGACTAGACCAAGGCTATAACCGTATCAAACTAAAGATCAAACCCGGTTGGGACCTCGAACTAGCGCAAGGTGTCCGCCGCGAATACTCCGATGTCATGCTCATGCTAGATGCCAACAGCGCCTACACCCTGGACGATAACGAACACCTGAGACAGTTCGATGATTATGACCTGCTCATGATCGAACAACCCCTCCCTTACAACGACATCTACCTGCACAGCAAATTACAACCCCAACTCGAAACGCCCATCTGCCTAGATGAGAGCATTGTCACGCTGGGCGATGCCATGCTCGCCTGGGAAAGCGGCGCTTGCAAGATCATCAACCTCAAGCCAGCGCGGGTCAGTGGCTATACCGAAAGCCTCAAAATTTATGCTTACTGTGCCGAAAACAACATCCCACTATGGATCGGCGGCCTATTAGAAACCGGCGTGGGCCGCGCAACCAATCTCGCCTTTGCCAGCCTTCCCGCCGTCACCCTCCCCTGCGATCTGTCCGCCACAGACCGCTACTACAACCCCGATATTGCCGAACCCGCCTTCCACGTCACGCCAGAAAGTACCATCACTGTTCCCGATGGCCTCGGTATTGCGGTCGAAGTCCAGATGGATCGCGTCCAACAGGCCAGCGCCTACCTGCAATCGAACTTACCCTATCCACTGCCACAGGTAAACCAACCATGACCCTCAACCATAAAAAAATCGTCTTTATCGGTGGTGGCATGATGGCAACCGCCATCATCAACGGCCTACTGGAAAACAACCTGCTACCACCCCATCAGATTACCGTTGCCGATCCAAACACCCAGCGCGGCACATTCCTCACCGAAACGTATGACCTGCATTACACGCCGGATAACGTCACGGCGGTCAACGGGGCCAATGTCGTGATCCTCGCCGTCAAACCGCAATTCTTCGATGCCGTCGCCGCCGACATTGGCGGGCGCGTCGGAGATACCGATTTTGTCCTCAGTATCATGGCCGGTGTCGCAACCGATACCATCGACCATAAACTCCAGATGCACCGCATTGTCCGGGCGATGCCGAACACCCCCGGCGCAATCGGTGCCGGCATGACAGCTTGGATGGCAACCGACGCCGTTAGCCCAGATGCCATCCAGATCGCCGGTACGTTGCTAGCCTCGCTTGGGCAAACCCTTCAGGTTCCAAAAGAAACCTACTTGGACATGGCAACCGCCGTCAGTGGCTCTGGCCCAGCTTACGTCTTGCTGTTCATGGAGGCCATGATCGACGCCGCCGTTCATCTCGGCTTCTCACGGGCTGATGCCGAAACCCTCGTCCGCCAGACGCTACGCGGCACCATTGATTACGCCGCCCAAAGCGACCTACCCCTCACCACGTTGCGCCATCAGGTCACCAGCCCCGGCGGGACCACCGCCGAAGCCCTCTACCACATGGAGCGCGAAGGCTTGCGCCACGCGGTCACACGCGGCATATGGGCCGCGTTCCAACGTTCGCAAATGCTCGGCGGCACACCACCCCGCAACCCGGACACCTCCGCGTGATTGTGCCATCATGCACCCAAAGACCGCCCCAGGGCTATCACTTCAAATTTTTCTAGTGGCGTAACTGCTCAGGGGCTTCACTCCCGAACCCCCACAAGCTTTTGCAAAAGCCTGACCAAAACTGCTGATCACGGATTACTAAATCCTTGTGGGGGGGTAGGGGCAAAACGTTTTAACAAGGTATGATACACTTTTGATGTCGATTCAGTTTTGGTGCGATTGCGCCGCCCATCGCCGAAACCTTCCTTGACTCTCAAGTTACTTGAGAGTTTATGATAGACATTGATCAAAAACCGGAACCACCCAGATCGGTTCTTTATATCTACAATTCCACAACCCGCGTAATTTGAAAGGGATGCTAGATGGCAGACAGTAACAATATTTTTGACTCGTTCATTAAACAGATAGAGGACTATCAACCCACCGTAGAAGCGGTTGAGGTTGGCTACGTTGAAGAGGTCGGCGACGGTATCGCCCGCGTTTCTGGTATGGAAAATATTCGCTTTAACGAATTGGTGAGCTTCTCCAATGGCGTGCAGGGCCTCGCCTTCAACCTCGAAGCCGATAACGTCGGTGTCATCATCATGGGCAACTACGACGACATCAAAGAGGGCGACGAAGTACGCCCACAAGGGCGCATCGCCTCCGTGCCCGTTGGCGAAGGGCTTGTCGGGCGTGTTGTCAACACGCTGGGCGAACCGGTCGATGGTAAAGGCCCAGTCAGCTCGACCGAACGCTACGATGTAGAGCGCATCGCCCCCGGCGTGATGGACCGTAAAGGGGTGGATCGCCCCGTGCAAACCGGTATCGTCGCCATTGATGCCATGATCCCGATTGGGCGCGGTCAACGTGAATTGATCATTGGCGACCGCCAAACCGGTAAAACAGCGATTGCCATCGACACCATCCTGAACCAAAAAGGCCAGAATATGTACTGCGTTTATGTCGCAGTCGGTAAACGTCGCGGTGAAGTCGCCCGGCTGGTTGCCACACTCCAAGAAGCCGGCGCTATGGATTATACCGTCGTCGTCGTCGCCACCGCCTCAGAATCCGCCGCGTTGCAGTATCTCGCGCCCTATTCCGGCTGTGCCATTGGCGAATGGTTCATGGAAAACGGCAAAGACGCTCTCGTCATCTACGACGACCTCTCGCGCCATGCCTGGGCCTACCGCCAGGTATCGCTGCTGCTGCGTCGCCCCCCTGGGCGCGAAGCCTACCCCGGCGACGTGTTTTACCTCCATAGCCGCCTGCTGGAACGTGCCGCCCAGCTTAACGACGAACGCGGCGGCGGCAGCTTGACGGCTTTCCCGATCATCGAAACGCTACTCGGTGACGTGTCCGCTTATATCCCCACCAATGTGATCTCAATTACGGATGGGCAAATCTACCTGGAAAGCGACCTGTTCTACTCCGGGCAGCGCCCCGCCATCGAATCCGGGATTAGCGTTAGCCGCGTCGGAAGCGCCGCCCAGACCAAAGCGATGAAAGATGTTGCTGGTGGTATGAAATTGCAAATGTCGCAGTTTCGCTCGCTCGAAGCCTTCGCCCAGTTTGGCTCCAACTTGGATAAAGCCACCCAGCAACAGCTTGATCGTGGGTTGCGCCTACAAGAGCTTCTCAAGCAGCCGCAGTATTCGCCGCTACCGCTAGAAGATGAAGTTCTCGTCATCTACGCTGGCGTCAATGGCCTGCTCGATACCATCCCCGTTGATAAAGTCAGCGAATGGCAACAAGATTTCATCCGCTTCTTCAAAACCCAACACGCCAATTTCTATAAGAAGCTCGGTCAAGAAAAGAAACTAGACATGGAAAAAATTGACGGGCGCAAGCGCAATACCGAACTGGATGAAATTATCACGACCTTCAACCAGGATTGGTCACCCGCCACAACCGACGAATAAAGGACACTGATCAATGGGTAATGCACTAGAAATCAAGAGCCGGATCGGTAGTGTCAAAAATATTTCTCAGGTCACCCGTGCGCTGGAGGCTGTTTCCGCCTCCCGCGTGCGCCGCGCCCAAGATGCCGCCGAATCTACGCGCAACTATGCGGAAAAAGCCTGGGAAATACTGCTCAACGTACAGAGTACCGCCCGCCAGGGTGTGGCGCTGCATCCGCTGCTGACCGAACGCGACGAAATCGAAAAGCGCCGCGTCATCGTCATCACCTCGGACCGCGGCCTGGCCGGGGCCTACAATACCAATATCATCCGGGTTGCCCGCCAATTCGCCCAAAAGAGCGACATCCCCACGGACTTTGTGACCGTCGGGCAAAAAGGACGCGATGCGCTCATCCGCGAAGAACGCGATGTCGTCGCAGAATTTTCTAACCTCCCAGCAGAACCGCGTGTCGCAGACATCAAACCGATTGTCCGCGCCGCCATGGACGACTTTCTAAGTGGTGAAATTGATGAAGTTTTCATCGCCTATACCGACTTCATCAACACCCTTACCCAACGCCCGGTTATCCTGCGGTTGTTGCCACTCGTCCCCTACCAAACCGACGACCGCGCACTCTCCGAGTACGTTAAAGATGTGCCGGATGTCACCAGCAACATCTCGGAATATGAGTTCGAGCCGACGCCGGCGTCCGTGCTGGATGAAATCGTCCCGCGTTTTACCGAGTTGCAGCTTTATCAAGCTATCCTAGAGAGCCTCGCCAGCGAACACGCCTCGCGCATGGTTGCGATGAAAAGCGCATCCGATAACGCTGGCGAACTGGTTGAGGACCTCACCCTGGACTACAACAAAGCCCGCCAGACCGAAGTTACCAACGAAATCCTGGATATTGTCGGTGGTGCCGAAGCCCTCGCGGAAACTAACGCGAAGGCGTCAGCATCCAAAGCCGCCAAAGCGCAACCCAAACAAGCCAAAGCACAACCCACCATGCCGTCCACCGATCCGGACAGCGCCGACAAACCAGAACCCACCAAGGCGGCCACCACAACCGAAACCGCCCCACCACCGCAGCCAACCGACGACCCCGACGACCTGACCCGCATCGAAGGCATAGGCCCAGCCTACAGCCAAGCCCTCACCACCGCCGGGATCAACACCTACGCCGCCGTCGCCGCTGCTTCCGAAGCATCACTACGCGCCGCCCTAAAAGAAGCCGGTAAGCGCGTCCCAGCCAGTATTGTCACCTGGGCAGAACAAGCCGCACTCGCCCGCGATGGCAACTGGGAAGCCCTGAACAAACTCCAGGACGAACTCAAAGGCGGTCGCCGCACTTAATCTTGCCCTACACCTAAATAATGCAGATACTCAGACACTCAAGAGGAATATAACCCAATGGCACAAACGCAAGGCATAGTCACACAAATTCTCGGCGCAGTGGTCGATGTGCAATTCCCGCACAACGAACTGCCAGACATCTACGACGCGATCCGCGTCCCGCGTGATAACAAAGATGACGACCTCATCCTAGAAGTTCAGCTTCATCTCGGTGATGACGCCGTTCGCACCGTTGCGATGGCCACCACCGACGGCCTAAAACGCGGTATCCCCGCCTACGCAACCGGGGCCGCTATTCAGGTTCCGGTCGGGCCGAAGGTGCTAGGGCGCGTGTTCAACGTACTGGGCCTCCCCATCGACAAAGGTGATCCGGTCGATGACGACGCCCCACGTCGCGGAATCCACCAGCAAGCCCCCGTTTTCGATGAGCAGTCCACCCAGATCGAAGTTTTCGAGACCGGCCTCAAGGTGATCGACCTCGTCGCCCCCATGACCAAAGGCGGTAAAACAGGCATCTTCGGCGGGGCTGGCGTCGGCAAAACCGTTACCATCCAAGAGATGATCAACAATATCGCGCTCCAACACTCCGGCCTGAGCGTGTTCGCAGGCGTCGGTGAGCGCACCCGTGAGGGCACCGACCTCTACTACGAAATGAAAGAAGCCGGCGTTCTCGACAAGCTAGCGATGGTCTTTGGGCAGATGAACGAACCGCCCGGCGTCCGCCTGCGCGTGGCCCTTTCCGGCCTAACAATGGCCGAACACATGCGCGACGAAGGCCGCGACGTGCTGATGTTCATCGACAACATCTTCCGCTACTCGCTGGCAGGCGCGGAAGTCTCCGCCCTACTCGGTCGGATGCCCTCCGCCGTCGGCTACCAACCAACCCTATCCGACGAAATGGGCCAACTGCAAGAGCGCATCACCTCCACCAAACGCGGCTCGATTACCTCCATGCAGGCCGTTTACGTCCCGGCAGACGACTACTCCGACCCGGCCCCAGTAGCCGTCTTTAGCCACCTGGACGGCACCATCGCGCTAGAACGCTCGATTGCCTCCGCTGGGCGCTTCCCGGCAGTCGATCCGCTTTCGTCTACTAGCAAAATTCTGGACCCGAACGTCGTTGGCGAAGACCACTACACAACCGCCCGTGAGGTGCAAGAAGTCCTCCAACGGTACAAAGACCTGCAAGACATCATCGCCATTCTCGGCGTCGAAGAACTCTCCGACGATGACAAGGTGCTGGTTGCCCGTGCCCGTAAGATCGAGCAGTTCCTCACCCAACCGATGTTCGTCGCCTCCCAATTTACCGGGCTAGAAGGCCGCTACGTCAAAATTGGGGATACCGTGCGCGGCTTCCGTATGATTCTCGACGGCGAAGTAGACCACATCCCAGAAAACTACTTCCGTATGAAAGGCGGCGTTGAAGAAGTCATCGAAGCTCACAATGCCGCACAGGACTAATATCCCATGCCGATTCATGTAGAGATCATCACCCAGGAAAATAAAATCTTCGATGAGCCGGAAGCCGATATGGTGATCATCCCGGCAACCGAAGGTGAAATGGGCGTCCTACCAAACCACGCCCCGGTACTAACCACCCTCAGTTTCGGCGAGTTGGTCGTGCGCAAAGGCGATGCCGAAGAACACTTTGCCGTGTATGGTGGGGTGGTCGATGTGCGACCGGATAAGGTCGTCGTCCTGGCCGATACCGCCGACATCCCCGATAACATCGCCATGGACGAGCTAGAAAAAGCCCGTGCCCGTGCCCGCAAGTTGCTAGAAGAAGGCGTCCCAGAGGCCCTCAACCGAGATGCGACCCTCGCCTTACGTAAAGCCGAGCTAGCACTCAAAGTAAAAACTAAAGTGCGTGATCGCAACTACATGCGCATCTTAAAACAGGAAGACCGGCCCGAATAAACCCCGGCTGTTGGTCTATCCTACCTTACGCTCGGCCCGATCTTCCAATCGGGCCGGGCGTTGCTTTTTAGGCCGATATTACGCTATGATTGCGCCGATTCCGTTCACAAAACAAGGCAGGCCGTCACGATGGGCTTTTTCCGTAAAGAACTGGGTGTGGACCTTGGCACAACCAGCGTCATTATCTACGAAAACGGGCAGATCGTCCTCCAAGAACCCGCCCTAGTCGCGCTCACCGAAGATGAAGATCGCGTCCGCATCGTAGAAATCGGGCAGCCAGCCCTTAGCATGTATGGGCGTACCGATGAAGAAGATATTCAGGTTATCCGCCCGCTACAAAACGGCGTCATCGCAGACTATGAAGTCACCGAGGCGATGCTGCGCTACTTCTTCGAGCGCATCACCGGGCGGCTGCGCTTCTTCCGGCCCACCGTTATGATCTCTGTGCCTTACGGCGTCACCACCGTAGAAAAGCGAGCCGTCCAAGAAGCCGCCAGCCAAGCCGGTGCCAGGGAAACCGACCTCATCTGGGAGCCACTCGCCGCCGCTATCGGGGCGGGCTTACCCGTCGGTACCCCCGCCGGCGATATGGTCGTGAATATCGGCGGTGGCGTCACAGAAGCCGCCGTCATCACCATGAATAACATCGTGCGCGGTGGTGCCGAACGGGTCGGTGGCCTGCGGCTCGATGAATCCATCATCGCCTACGTCCGCCGTAAATATAACCTGACCATAGGCCAACAAACCGCCGAAGCCATCAAAATCCAGGTGGGTGCTGCTGTAGATCAACCGGAAGAACTGACAATGGAAATTCAAGGGCGCGATAACGTCAGCGGCTTACCCCGTACCGTCACCGTCACCACCGGCGAAGTCGTCGAAGCCCTGGCCGAACCCCTCAGCGCCATCTCCGGGGTTGTCAAAGGCGTGTTAGGCAACACCCCACCCGAACTCGCCTCCGATATTATCGACCGTGGAATTGTGCTAACCGGTGGCGGGGCCTTGCTGCGTGGCATCGATCAATACCTCACCCGCGAAACAGGCGTGCCTGTCTACCAAGCAGAAAACCCCGTCATTACCGTAGCAGTCGGGGCCGGGCGTGCCCTCGCGGACCCCGCCCTGCTGCGGCGTATTCGTACCGCCTATAGGTAGTATGTCATCCGTTGCATATGGACCACCGGGTCGATGTACTGCACATGCACCCCCTCCGGCACATTCAAATTGATCGGCGCATAGTTGAGGATCGCCCCCACCCCCGCCTCAACCAATATGTCCGCCACGTCCTGCGCACTATGCGCCGGGACCGCTAACATCGCCATACGAATTTCTCGCTCGCGGATGGTGTCGGCAAGCTCATCAATCGCCTGCACCGCCATATCACCAAGCGGCCTACCTATCTTGTTTGGGTCGGCATCAAACACACACGTCACCATAAACCCCCGTTCAGAAAACCCCCGATAATTCGCAATCGCCCGCCCCAGGTCCCCAGACCCCACCAGCGCCACCTCCCATTCGCGGTCAACCTTCAGCACCTCGCGTAATTTTTCTTCCAAAAACGCGATCCGATACCCGGTCCCTTGCTTACCAAAGCCACCAAAATGGGATAGGTCCTTTCGGATTTGTGCAGAACTAATGCCAAGTCGTTTGCCTAGCTCATGTGATGATGTAACCTCATGTCCCTCCTGTACCAGTCGATTTAGCGCCCGCAAATAAACCGGCAGACGCCCAATCACAATATCGGGTATGTTGGGTTTAAGTCCGTTAGATGTCATTGTTCAACGCTTATACTTGTGAAGAATTATACAGCTAGGCTTAATCATACCATCTCCTCTCTTACCATGCTAGTTAACCTTTAATCTAACCCTCCATTGACATCTCTTGCCCAAAATCCTAGACTTTTCATGTATTTAACTGACGAGTTTAGTTTTCCCTCGCAACCAAACACACCACACGCTCGTATACAAACTAGAACCAATTTATTTGCTGTTCAACCGATGCAACTAAAAGTGCCTTACTAAAAGGCGTTACCCCAAATTCAATTGCTGCTGTACTCGTATGGAGGCTTTATGCCGATTCGTCGGACACTTATCTTTTTCACCGTCGTTGCCCTGGCAATTCCCTTCGCGACGTTCTACTTCCAGGCCAACCCACCACAAAACGCCGACGGTTCTACTGGTGGGTTTATCGGTGGGGGAGGCGGAAACACCGCCAACCTGCAATACCATGTCGTCGGCACAGGCGAAGTTGTGTCGTTTGTCTCCGCTGTTGGTGAAATCGAAGCAGATCAAGTCGTGAACATGAGCTTTACCATACCCGGTCGCGTGGCAGAGGTTTTCGTCAAAGCCTCCGATTACGTCCAGGCTGGCGACCCCCTCATGCGCCTAGAAAACGATAACCAACGCATCGCTTACGACCGCGCTGTCCTAAACCTCGAACTCGCCGAACTGACCCTAGCCGACCTGACCGGCCCACCCGATGCCGACCAGGTGCGCATCGCCGAGGCCAACGTCGATGCAGCTTTCGGTAGCTATCGCGGCAGCCTCCAAACCGCCAACCCCGGCCAACTACAAGCCGCCGACCTTCAGGTCCAGCAAGCCCAGGCCCAATACGACGCCGCTGTCGAGCAGCGTATCTACGCTGGCGGCTTTCAAAATGAGGAAGAAGAACGACTCGCGGAAGCCGCTATCGGCGCGGCCAGCTTCAACTTAGAAATTGCACGCCTGCAATCCCAAGACCTACGCACCGGCGACTACGCTTCATCCAACGCCGCCTACCTCTCTTATATCCAAGCCGAGAAAGAACTCGAGCGCGTGCTTGCCGGCCCGACCGACCTTCAGATCGAACAAGCCGAAGCCCGCGTCACTCAGGCGATGGCCGCCATGGAAAGCGCCGAACTAGCCCTGGATAAAACGCAAATTCGCGCCCCGTTCGATGGCTTCGTTACCGATGTGCTGGTCGAACCCGGCGCACTCATCACCCCCGGCTCACCAGTTGCAACCGCCGTCGATGCCGACCCCCTCAGCTTGACCGTTCAGGTCGATGAAATCGACATCGGGCAGATCGAACCCGGAATGGATGTCCGCGTCGAAGTGGATGCACTCCCCAACACGACGCTTGCCGCCGAGCTTGAAAAGATCGCCCTCACAGGCCAACAAACCGCCGGTGGCATCGTCAACTACGACGCCACCGTGCTATTAAGAGAAACCAACCCGCTTGTTCGGATAGGTATGACTGCCGAGGCCAACGTCATTGTCGCCCAGGCCGATGACGTGCTGGTGGTCCCTAACTCCTACATCCGCATAGACCGCACTCGTAACGAAGCCTTTGTCCAGGTCGTCACCGGTGACAACAACATCGAAGAACGCCCGGTGTCGCTAGGCTTGCGCGGCGAACGGTTCAGTGAGGTGACAAACGGCCTACAAGCTGGCGATATTATCGCCGCGGACCTTTCTGGACGGCAGTTATCAATCTTTGGAGAATAAGCTGAGAAATGAGACGTTACATGCGTAAGTTACTACTGTTCGCGTTGGTCCTGTGTGTGGGTGCGCTGACCACCGCCGCCCAAGATGATAACGATGATGGCGATATTGTGCAGGACTCGTTCACCGTCCGCCCCGATATGCTCATGGTCACCGTATCAGCCACCGGCGTTATCGACCCGATCCGCGCTGTCAACCTGAACTTTGAAGCCTCCGCCCCGGTCGAAGAAGTCCTCGTCCAAGAAGGGGACGTGGTGCGCCAGGGCGAGATGATCGCCCGCCTCGATGCTAGCGATCTTGCCGCCGCACTACGCGAAGCCGAAATCGCACTCGAACTCCAACAACTGGCCTACGAATCGCTCATCGCCCCGCCGCGTGAAGTCGATATCGCCGCCGCCGAAGCCGCTGTCGCTGCCGCTGAAGCTGGCATCGACGCTGCCGGGTTCGGCCCCACCCGCGAACAAGTCGAAGTCGCCCGGTTAAATGCCGAACTTGCGCGTAATCAATTGTGGCAGGCCCAACTCAATCGAGACATCCTGCTTAGCGTGAACCCAGAGTTCCGAGGCGGCTACGATAACGAACTCCAGACGCTTAGCCGCGTCGAACAGGCCGAGATCGGTGCTCAAGTCGCAGAGGCCAATATCCAGGCCACGGCCCAACAAGGCGGCGGCCTGGGCGCTATCGCCAATGCCGAAGCCCAACTCGTGCGCTCGCAAGTCTCCTTAGACCAACTCCTGCGCGGCCCCGATGCCGTTGACCTACTCGAATTTGAGATTCAGCTAGACCAAGCCGAACTCGCCGTTGAACAAGCCCAGGTCGCCCTGCGCCGGTCCGAACTCGAAGCCCCCTTCAATGGCGTCATTGCCGAAAATAACCTGACTGTCGGCGAGCTACCACCAGCCACACGCCCCGCCGTCGAACTGATAGACAACAGCGCCTACTACGTCGATCTCTCCGTCGATGAAAATGATGTTGTCGATGTACAACTCGGCCAGACTGTCACGCTTCGGCTCGATGCGCTGCCAGAAACACAAGTTACCGGCATCATCTCCCGTATATCCCTGCTGCCAGACCCGACCAGCTCGGTTGTCGTCTACCGGGCACGAGTCGAGCTAGACCCCACCGATGCCCCGATCCGTGTTGGTATGAGTACCACTGCCACCATCACCACCCGCCAACTGCAAGACGTACTCGTCTTGCCGAATCGCTTTATCCGCATCGACCGCGAAACACAAGAAGCCTTCGTCACCGTGCAAACTGGGGATACCCAATTTACCGAACTACCCGTCGTGCTTGGCGAACGTAACAATGAACGTAGCCAGATCGTCTCTGGCCTGGAGCCGGGCCAGGTCGTCGTACAAGTCCCCCGCGATGCCCCTGGTATCGAGTTGCTGTTCTCTGGCGGTGGGCCGCCCAACTAGCACCCACACCCGCTAAAGGTGTGTTCTATGTGAATGTGTTCGTATAAAGGAAACTCCCTGCTATGGTGAAAATGTTCTCGCGCCAACAAGAAGAAACACCCAATATCGACGCCGACGGGCGTAAAGTTATCCTGGATATTCGCAACATCTCAAAAATCTACCAGATGGGCGAACATGAAGTTCACGCCCTACGTGGTATCGACCTGAAAGTTTATGAGGGCGAGTTCGTTTCCATCATGGGGCCGTCCGGTTCCGGCAAAAGCACACTCATGAACATCCTGGGGGCACTAGACCAACCCTCCATCGGCGAATACTACCTGGACGGCGTAGATGTTTCTCGCTTAAACGAACGCGAACTAGCACGTATTCGGAATAAGAAAATTGGGTTTGTATTCCAAAATTACAACCTACTCAAGCGCACAACCGCCCTGCGTCAAGTTGAACTCCCGCTGGTCTATGCCGGGGCCACCAATCGCACCAACCGTGCCAAACAAGCCCTTTCCGCCGTCGGCCTAGAACGACGCATGGACCACCTCCCGACCGAACTTTCCGGCGGGCAGCAGCAGCGTGTCGCCATCGCCCGTGCGCTTGTCAACGAACCAGCTATGATCCTGGCTGACGAAGCAACCGGTAACCTGGACTCCAAAAGCGGGAACGAAGTGCTGCAAATCTTCCAGCGTCTTAACGAAGAAGAAGGCATCACGGTTGTTTTCGTCACCCACGACCCCTGGACCGCCCGCCACACTAAACGGCTAGTAATGCTACGCGACGGTAAAGTCGTAGCCGACCAACCCGTACCCAAACCCCTGATCGCTGGCGAATCCGAACGCCCCAGCGAAGCCGCCGAACTCGAAGCCATCTTCAGGTCAACATACTACGACGGCGACGACGAAGAATTTAACTAGATCGCTGCCGAACAGAACCTAGCGTGTCCGTCATTTGCAGGGGGACAAAGTGAAACCAGCTTTGTTCCCCTTACAGTTATAAAAAGGAGTGTGTGCCCTTGAATATGCTAGAAAGTGTCACAATGGCGATTAGCAGCCTGCTGGCTAATCGGTTACGTGCCCTGTTAACAACCCTCGGCATTATCATCGGGATCGGCGCAGTCATCGGCCTGATCAGCCTGGGCCGTGGGGTGGAAGATTTTATCGCCGCCGAATTTGAAGGACTCGGATCGAACCTAGTCATAGTCTTTTCATCCCCACCCAGTAGCCCCACCCGCGACCGTATCCAACCCATCTCGACCAACGAGATACAAGACATTCTCGCCCTAAATGCCGTCGCCAAAGTCGCCCCAATTCATGGCCTGCGCGGGAACATTGTCGCCGGGCGCGAGAACTTCCCCGGCGTCAATAGCTACGGTGTCACCCCCAGCTTTATCGAAGTCCGTAATTATACCATCCACAACGGACGTTTTATCACCCAACAAGACCTCACCGAACGCAGCCGCGTGATCGTCCTCGGTTGGAACGTTGCCGAAGAACTCTACGGCGAAGACTTCCCAGATCCCACCGGTAACACCGTGCGCTACCTCGATGTTCCGTTTGAGGTCGTCGGCGTCATGGAACAAACGAGCGATGTTGCCGGTGAAAACGACTATATTTACATGCCCATCACCACCTCTCAGCAACGGCTTGCCCCCCCTACGCGCTCCCGCACCCGCGACGGCGGTTATCTGATCGACGCGGCTTACATGCAAGCCGTCTCCGAAGAAGCCGTCACCGACGCACTCCGCCAAGTAGACGATTATCTATTCCAGGCGCACAATATCGGCTTTGATGGCGAGCAAGACTATACCGTCGTCAGCCAGACCGACATCCTAAACTCGATCAACGACATTACCGGGCGGCTCACCATTTTCCTCTCGCTGATCGCCAGTACATCGCTGCTCGTGGGTGGTATCGGTATCATGAATATCATGCTGGTCACCGTCACCGAACGCACCAAAGAGATCGGCCTGCGCAAAGCCATAGGCGCTCGCCCAGTTGATATTCTAGTGCAGTTTTTGGTCGAATCCATCATCCTATCCCTACTCGGCGGCTTCCTTGGTATCGTGTTTGGATGGCTGATCGCCACCCTCGGAACTGTGCTGGTTTCGCAATTAGACCTCGGCGTTCAACTCGACGCGATCCTGCTGGCAACCGGGGTTAGTGTCGGGGTCGGCCTGTTTTTTGGGATTTACCCGGCCTTCCAAGCCGCAGCTAAAAACCCGATAGATGCCCTCAGATTTGAATAAGGAGTACACCCCATGAACACCATCAGACGAACACTCGTTAGCTTCTGGGAAAATACCCGCCTGGCCTTGGGCAACGTCGCTTCAAACCGCTTACGCGCCTTCCTCACCATGATCGGCATCACCATTGGCGTTGCCGGCGTGGTGCTGCTACTCTCTGTTGGTGAAGCCTTTGAAAAATATTTGGTCGGGCAATTCTTTGAAAGCGGGACGAACATTGTCACGCTCTTTGGCGGCAACCCCGCCGATAGCGACAGCGAACCCCTCACGCAAAGCGAATACGAAGCCCTTCGCGACTCATTGCGCGTCCCAGACACAAACTACGTCGCCGCCATACTCACCATCAGTGGCTTTGATGTCGAATTTCAGAACCGCACCGAGCAACCGAACCTATTTGGCGTCACCCCATCCTACACCGAAGTAGAACGCCGCGAGATTCTCGCCGGGCGCTACCTGACCGAAGAAGACGAAGAAGCCGCCGCCCGTGTCGCCGTCGTGGGGTCCTCCGCCGTCGATGCGCTTTTCCCACCCGGCGTTTATCCGCTTGGGCAGTCGATCCGCATTAATGGCGTCGGCTTCGAGGTGATCGGTATCATGGGGCAGGGCGGTAGCGGCGGCTTCGTAGACCTGGATAACAGTATTTTTGTCCCCATGCGTACCGCCCAAACACGCCTCAGCAGCCAACGCGCCAACGATGGCGATTACGCCGTCACCCAGGTCTTGTTTGAAGCCCCCAACGATCAGGTGATCGACCAGCTCGTCCAACAAATTACCGATGTCATGCGCGAAGAACGTAACATCGACTTTAACAGCGAAGATGATTTCCTGATTGGCACACAGGACGATTTTGTCGAATCCATCGGGGTTATCCTCAACCTGCTTACCTACTTCCTGGCAGCCATCGCCAGTATTTCGCTACTGGTGGGCGGCATCGGCATTATGAATATTATGCTCGTGACCGTCACCGAACGCACCAAAGAAATCGGCCTGCGCAAAGCCGTAGGTGCCAAAAACTACGAAATCCTCTTTCAATTTGTCACCGAAGCCACCTTCATCTCGATCCTCGGTGGGGCAGTCGGCATCGCGATAGCTGCCGCTGGCGGGGCGCTAATCTCATCGCTGCCAGTTGTTGGCCTCGATGTACAACTTAGCACCTTTAGCGTATTCTTAGCTGTCGGCGTATCCCTGGCTATCGGCGTCTTTTTCGGTTACTTCCCGGCCCAACGTGCCGCCAAAATGAACCCCATTGATGCCCTGCGTTATGAGTAAGAACATGCTATAATCTCTCTACTAAACACAACGGGGGCCTCAGCAATACCCCCCCCGAAAGCATGATGACCGCATGAGGTTAAATAGAGATCAAAATGACCAAGCCAGAACCAGAACAGCTTGATCCAGAGTTACAAGCTGTTCGTGAAAATATGCTCGATGGGCTTGGGCAACTCTCGGAATACTTCGGGTTTAGCAAAGTTATGGGGCAGTTGTACACCACCGTCCTGCTCAGCCCACATCCGCTTTGCCTGGACGATTTTGTCGAACGGCTCGACATCTCCAAGGCTAGCGTTAGCACCAACCTACGCACCCTCGAACATCTCGGTATGGTCCGTCGCGCCTGGTCTACAGACCGCAGCGACCGCCGCAAATTCTACGAAGCGGAAACCGACTTCTGGCAGATTATCTCTAACGTGCTAAGCGGTCGCGAGATGCGCGACGTTGAACGGGCTATCACCACCATGGAAGACAATATCGCACTGCTCCGAGAAACCATGCCGGAAATGACCCCAGAAAACCGCGAACTTGCCGCCCTCTACCTGGGTCGCATCGAACAAATCGAAGCCTTATTCCGCTTTGCCCGCCTGGTTATCAAAACCATCCTCACCCAGGTTCAAAAAACCGGGGACATAGGAGATATATCAGAAATCCATATGGAATAAATCCGCCCCTTGTTGCCCCATAGCCCCTAGCTTATAATCCATAATCAATACTTCGGGGGAGTGGCGGAATTGGCAGACGCGCATGACTTAGGATCATGTCTCTCACGAGGTGTGGGTTCGAGTCCCACCTTCCCCACCACATCGAAGAGGCGCAGCCGCGCCTTTTCGTTCATATCAGCACTCTAAACCACGCAGTGGATGACTTCGCAAGGATTTATCACTTGAATGTTCAAACCGAAAAGCTAGATAACCACATTGCCCGCCTGACGGTTGAAATAGAACCCGACCAGCTAGACAAAGCAAAGAAAAAAGCAGCTCGCCGGCTTGCTCGCCATATCAATATACCCGGATTTCGCAAAGGCAAAGCCCCCTACAGCGTTATCGTCAGTCGTTTCGGTGAAGCACCCATCATCGAAGAAGCACTAGACGAACTCGGTAACGAAGTTTACCGAAATGCCCTCGAAGCATCCGAGATTGACCCTTACACCAGCGGGCAACTCGACGACTTCCGCCTAGACCCAAAACCGACCCTCGTTTTTACCGTCCCCATGCAACCGACTGTTGAATTAAATACCTATCGCGATGTGCGTGTCGATTATGAATTGCCGCAGGTCACCGATGAAAATGTTGACGATGCCTTGCGCCGCCTCCAAGAACAGCACGCCCTGGTCGAACAAAGCCAGTCCCCCGCCGCCCTTGGCGACCGCATCATTGCGGATGTGAACGGGCACTTTGTCGATGAAGATGATCTGGATGAAGAACCCGAACCCGCCGAACACGACCACAGCGCCCCCATACACGGCCAT
This sequence comes from Anaerolineae bacterium, assembly GCA_034437355.1. Taxonomy (GTDB): domain Bacteria; phylum Chloroflexota; class Anaerolineae; order Aggregatilineales; family Phototrophicaceae; genus DAOTTY01. Next base: position 41,417 of record DAOTUA010000099.1, read on the forward strand.
GATGAAACGTTATATATGGAAGAAGGCCGCGAACCCGTCCCCGGCTTCGCTAACGAACTCATCGGCGTAAAACCCGGCGACACCCGCATTTTTACGCTCACCTACCCAGATGATGAAGAAAAATACGGCGAAGAATTTTCCGGGCAGACCGTCCGCTTTCGTATCGACGTAACCAAAGTCGAAAACGTCACCTTGCCCACGCTCAACGACGAGTTCGCTGCCCGTGTTGCCGCAGAAGAAGGCGACGAACCCCCAACACTGTTAGAACTCCGATCACGCATACGGCAAAACATTCAAGAACAACTAAAAACAAACTATGAAAACGATTACTTCTCGTCTGTGATAGATGAAATGGCCAACCGTGCCGAGTTCGCTTACCCAAACGCCATGATCGAACTTCATATTGACGGTATTATCGAGCAAATGATCCAGCATTTGGGCGTTACGGTAGATGACTACATGCGACTATCTCAACAAACACCGGATGACATCTACCAAGACGTAAAATTCCGCGAAGCCGCCATCAAAGAGATTAAGCGCAGCCTCATCATTCGCGGTATCGTAGATAAAGTTGGTATCACCGCCGATGATGACGACATCAACGCGAGAATTGACGAGACGTTACTCCAATTTGGCGATCAAGCCGATCAGTATCGTATGTTGTTCGATACACCCAACGTGCGCGAAAACATGACAACCGATATTCTCATTGAGAAAAGCCAAGATTACATCGTCGCCATCGGCAAAGGCGAAGACCCCCAAGCCGCCATCGCCAAACCCCAGGCCGAAGCGGAGGACAGCCAAACCGACGATGAAATTAGCTCCGAGGCCCACACCACCGGACAACTAGATTCAGAGCCTACCCAAGCAGGCCAAGCTGCCGCCACAGAAAATCAAACAAATACGCCAGAATAATACGCTTAAACTCGAAGGGAACACGTCACATGAATAACTTTTCCAATATTGTACCGATGGTGATCGAGCAGGGGAGCCGGGGCGAACGTGCCTACGATATTTACTCCCTACTGCTGAAAGAGCGAATCGTATTTATGGGGATGGGGATTAACGACCAGGTTGCAAACCTGATCGTCGCACAACTGCTCTTCCTGGACCGCGAAGACCCGGACCGCCAGATTCAAATGTATATCAACTCGCCCGGTGGGGTGGTCTATGCTGGCATGGCCATCTACGATACCATGCAGCAAATTGCCGCCGACGTTAGTACCGTTGCCGTCGGTATTACCGCCAGCTTCGGCACCGTCTTACTTACCGCCGGGTCCGCTGGCCTACGCTATGGCTTACCCAACGCCACCGTTCACATGCACCAACCCCTCGGTGGTGCCCAGGGGCAAGCCTCTGATATTGTTATCCAGGCCAACGAAATCATGCGTCTCAAAGACCGCCTCAACAATATCTTCGTCAACCACACCGGGCAACCCCTAGAGAAAATCGAACGCGACCTGGACCGCGATATTTACCTGAGTTCGATAGAAGCCGTCGAATACGGTCTCATCGACGCCGTACTAGAACTGCCCTCAAAGGAGGAATAACCCCATGCATCCAACCGATGCCAACCAACGTTGCTCATTCTGTGGGCGCGACTACAGCGAAGTCAACCGCATGATAGCCGGCCCCAACGGGGTCTACATCTGCGATAACTGCGTTGGCATTTGCCATCGCATCCTGTTTGAAGACGAAACTGATGCGCCCATAGCCATGACAGAATTCCATGTGGATGACCTGCGCTCTCCGCGAGAGATCATGCACCATCTCGACGAATACGTCATCGGCCAAGAACACGCCAAGCGCGTCTTGAGCGTGGCCGTCTACAACCATTACAAGCGCGTCAAAATGCAAGATGACCTCGTGAACGATGTCGAACTAGAGAAAAGTAACATTCTCATGGTCGGCCCCACCGGTAGCGGTAAAACCCTACTCGCTCAAACGCTTGCCCGCATGTTAGACGTGCCGTTTTGCATCGCCGATGCTACCGCCCTGACAGAAGCCGGCTATGTCGGTGAAGATGTCGAGAATATCCTGCTGCGACTCATCCAAGCTGCCGATGGCGACATTTCCCGCGCCGAGCGCGGTATCATCTACATCGACGAAATCGACAAGATCGCCCGTAAATCGAACGATAACCCATCCATCACCCGTGATGTAAGCGGTGAAGGCGTACAGCAAGCCCTACTCAAAATTATTGAGGGAACGCTTGCGAATGTCCCACCACAAGGTGGGCGAAAGCACCCCCACCAAGATTTTATCCAGATCGATACCACCAACATCCTGTTTATCTGTGGCGGTATGTTCGATGGCATCGAAAAAGAAATCGAGCGGCGCATCGGCATGAAAGGGCAGATCGGCTTCGGTGCTAATACACGGTACACCATCGATCACACCGACCACCTCTTGCACCACATCTCGCCAGAAGACATCATGGCCTTTGGTCTCATCCCGGAAATGGTCGGACGCTTACCCGTGTTGGTCAATGTAGACGCGCTTGACCAACAAGCACTCGTGCGTATCCTCACCGAGCCGAAAAACTCGCTTGTCAAGCAGTACAATCAACTGATGAAGCTCGACAACATCGAACTCGTCTTTGAGGATTCCGCCTTGGAAGCTGCCGCCGAAATCGCTATGGACCGGGGCACCGGGGCACGCGGCTTACGCGGCATTATCGAAGCCTGTCTCTTAGATGTCATGTTTGAAACCCCCGGGCGTGACGACATCGGTAAAATTGTGGTCCATGGTGACGCCATCCGTGGCACGGCCAAACCCACCATCTACACCGCCAACCAGGATAAACTCGAATGGGGCGAAGACGGCTCGCTACACCCCGCCGCCTAACCCTTACACATATCCAACCCACACAAGCGCCCCAAGGCGGGGCACTTGTGTTTATATCCGATCAGCCTTCGCCTGCTGCGGGTTCCTCCGGTACGATAACCTCTGCCGTATCCCCGACTTCCTCCCGGAATTGCGCCACATCAACCGCTGATGCACCACCCAACGGCTTACCCCAATTACACGGGATCACCCAACGCGGGCGCATAACTCGCACCACCTCCGCCGCTTCGCCCGGCGTTAACGTCCCGTTTCCGTCAATCGGCAGGATCGCAATGTCCGGTGCTAACCCAGCCATCTCCCCGATCCGCTGGGTATCCCCGGCATAGTAAATGTCGTAGTAATTTACCGATATAACAAAACCCAAACCCCCATCACTTAACGGGTGTTGCAAACTCTGTGGCGAATAAGCTGGCAACGCCTTGATGCTTATCCGGCCCACCGTCTGGCTATGCCACGGGCGCAAGATCGTCGCTTCCATCAGTTGCTCCTGGACCAGCGCGTTTGTCAGGATTAACGTATCCGGCCCACGCAAACGATCAATATCTGGCTCGGAGAAATGTTCATAATGATGATGCCCCACTAAAATCACATCCGCCGTCGGATACCCTGAACCGACCTTCCAAGGATTGATATAAATGTACTGTTCCGCTTTCACTAAAAAACTACCATGCCCTAACCAGATAATCTGATCGATCATACGCCTATCACCCGCTGCATCTATCGCAAACCATCACCGAGCATACCCCCCGCGCTAGCATGAAACAATACGCAACCCGCCCCCCTAAAGCCTTCGTCCCCCCGTTTACCGGCGATAGTGGGGGCGGGGGCATTTCAACCAATTACGATACACCATCGCCCTGCCTGTGCATTATCTCCGATTAAAAGAGTGTGTTAGAATAAACTATGTTCACAAAAAGGCGATTGCGAAAGGCGAAAAATCATGTCGGACCGTCCCAATAGTCAAATCAAACAACTGCGTAGCCTGGGGGCCTCCCCATCCCCAACCGACGAACAACAAGCACCACCCCAAGACGAAACCCCCAGAAATACGCTCTGGTCCCCTCCACCACTCGGCAGCATAGAAGATACCGGCCTCAACCTGCTAGCCCTGGCCGACCTCGTGCTGAAAGTCTTGTATTTCGGTGGGGTGATGCAAGGCTCGCGTATTGCCGACATCATCAAACTACCCTACCAAAACGTCGTCAGCGAAATCATGGAGTTCCTTAAAAAAGAACAATATGTAGAAATCCGTGGTGGCGGTACACTCGGCGCGGCCTCCTACCGTTTCGTTATTACCGACAAAGGCGCTGCCAAAAGCCGCGAAGCCCTCGAACGCAGCCAGTACGCCGGCCCCGCCCCCGTCCCGATTAACGTTTATATCGCCGCGATGGACCAACAGAATGAGCGTGATAAACAAGTGAACCAGCGCCTACTGCGCCGCGTGATGGAAAATCTGGTTGTCTCCGATGATATGCTCAGCAAGATCGGCCCTGCCATCAACTCGAAACGCTCAATCTTCCTTTACGGCCCCCCCGGTAACGGGAAGACCACCCTCTCGGAGAAAATCGGGCGGCTGGTGCTAGGCGATGATATGTTCATCCCCCACGCCATCGACGTTGACGGGCAAGTGATCCAGGTATTCGACAGCGTAAACCACGAAATAGCCGAAGATCAACAGGTCGAACGGCTCGGTACCGGCCTCGTGCCAGACCCGCGCTGGATACGCATCCGCCGCCCCATGATTATGGTCGGTGGCGAGTTGACCATGGCCGGCCTCGATCTGGTTTATAACGATGTCAACAAATACTACGAAGCCCCCTATCAGGTGAAAGCCAACGGCGGCATGTTCCTTATTGACGACTTCGGACGCCAACAAGTCCGCCCAGTAGACCTGCTCAACCGCTGGATCGTCCCACTAGAAAAAGGCGTAGACTTCCTCACACTCGCCAACGGGCGCAAAATCGAAGTGCCCTTCTACGTGATGATCGTTTTCTCTACCAACCTGGACCCGAAAGACCTGGTAGACGAAGCCTTCTTGCGTCGTATCCGCTACAAGATCGAAGTCGGCAACCCCACTGCCGAACAGTTCGGCGAAATCTTTAAGATTATGTGCCGCATCATGAAGGTCCCCTACGATGAAAAGGGCCTCAAATATCTCATCAAAGAGTGGTACATTCGCGGCGACCGCGACTTCCGCAACGTCCACCCCCGCGATATTCTCTCGCAACTCAAAGATATTGCCGCCTACAAAGAAGTCGAACCGCGCCTGACGCCAGAATTGATCGACGCCGCCTGCGACTCCTATTTCGTCGAGTTATAGGCCGTCGTACCCATGCTCACCCAGGGGGTGCCCCACAATCGATAAGGGTACCCCGCCTGTACAAGACTGTATAACCTGATGACACGCAAATTTACAGGCTCCGCCATCCCCCGACATGATATTTTTGTGCTTCAAGATGGTACTTCTGTCGTCCAGTGGACCGATAAAAGCGTCCAGGACATCCTAACCGGGCAGTTCCTACCCTACACCCGCGCCGAGTTTGATCACTGGATACGTGATGACGAACTCACCAAGCTGCAAGCTGCCGGGCGGGTAGAACACTTCACCCAACGCCACGTCTGGCTCTATGCCCTGCCAGAGCGCCCACAGCCCCCCCCAACTCATGAGGCATCATCGCGTGCATCACATCGCATCCGCGCCTTCTACATCACAACCGCCCTCCCACAATCCCAGCTAGAAAACGTGATCGCCATTTTGCCATCTTTGCAATTGCCAATCGTGCTGCGCGTTAAAATACACGATGAGCGCGTCGCCATCTACGGCCCCGATGACGCACCCTTCACCAACCTACAAGATGCCGAGAACGTGCTAACCTTACTGACCCAACGTGCCCGGCAACTTTTCCAAGGCGCATCCGTCGCTGTCTACGAGATGGCCCTGGGGCGTGGTACACCCCGCCACGAGCGCGAAACCGACGACGCGATCAGCCTGGATACGCTCATCTTAGCCCTATCCGATCACAGCATCACCCAGGGCCAGCAAGTGGTGATGGTCGTCAACCACAACGCGGGGGAGTCCGATCAAATCGAGAAGATGCTGTCTGAGGATATGCGGATGTCCGTCACGCGCTACCATACAGCCCGGCAAGCTCTCCCACACCTGGAAGACAACCCGCCACGCTTGGCCCTCATCGATCTCAACCTCCCAGACATCCACGGATGGGAATTTATCCGTAATCTGCGAGAGATTCGCTCGCTGCAAAACCTGCACATCATCGTGCTTTCCAGTAACCCGGTCGATGAAGTCTTTGCCGTCAAAGTCGCCAGGGTCGCCGCCTACCTACCATACCCTATCAACCTACACAAACTCCGCGAAAAAATCTGGCTATTGATCCGTAGCCAACAAACCCGAACACACGGTTAGCCTGTTCGGGCCAGCGCCACTCATGGTACAGTATCTCTCAATCAGGACAGTTGCCCATCATCCCTGTCATGTGATTAACTGTTCTTTAAACTTCATGCACGCGGTATGATAGACACATCAACCCGGCAACGGGTATAACCGATCAAATAAGTTGGGGCTGTCAACAGATACCCATGCAATTCGACGAAGCAAAAATCTACATCAAAAGTGGTGACGGTGGCGACGGCATGATGTCCTTCCGCCGCGAAAAATACGTGCCACGCGGTGGCCCGAACGGTGGTGACGGCGGCAACGGCGGCGACGTTATTTTTCGGGTCAATCCGAAAATGAATACGCTGCTTTTTTTCCATAAAAAAGTCCACTTCCGCGCCCAAGACGGCAATCGTGGCGGCTCTAGCAATAAAACCGGGGCCAATGGCGACCCGCTGATTATTCACGTCCCCCCCGGTACCGTTGTCCGCGATGAGGCCACCGGCCAGGTGCTTGGCGACTTACTCCGCCCCGAAGATGACATCATCGCACTAACTGGCGGGCGCGGCGGGCGCGGTAATGCCCGCTTCACTAGCTCCGCCCGGCAAGCCCCCCGCATGGCCGAAAAAGGCGAACCCGGCCAGGAAACTTGGCTGCGTCTGGAACTCAAGCTGATTGCCGATGTCGGCTTGGTTGGCGTCCCCAACGCCGGCAAATCGACGCTGCTATCCGTACTCACCAACGCCAAACCCAAAATCGCCGCCTATCCCTTCACCACCCTGGAACCAAACCTCGGCGTTGTCAGCTACGACGACCGCGACATCGTACTTGCCGACATCCCCGGCCTGATCGAAGGCGCACATCAGGGCGTCGGCTTAGGGCACGCCTTCCTGCGCCACGTCCAACGAACCCGCGTCCTCGTCCATCTGCTAGACGGCATGAGTGATGATCCCATCGCCGACTATAACCAAATCAATATGGAATTGGCCCTATTCGATGAACGCCTACAGCACAAACCGCAGATCGTTGTCGTTACCAAGCTGGACCTGCCCGATGTACAAACACTCTGGGGTACCATCAAAGAAGAACTTGCCGCCGTCGGCGTGACAGACCCCATCGCGATCTCATCCGTGGCCCATCGCAACACACAACAGCTAACCCAACGCATCTTTGCAACCTTCGCCAATCTACCCGACGACCCCCAGCCCATTGTCGATGCCGCCGCCGTTTACGAACTCCCCGCTGCCGACATCGACTTTGAAGTGCTGGACCAGGGCGGGGCCGGGTTCCGCGTGGTTGGGCCACGCATCGAACGCGCCGCCGCCATGACCTACTGGGATAATGAAGAAGCCATCCTACGCTTTCAACAAATTCTGGAAACTACCGGCGTCACCGCCGCCCTACAAAAAGCCGGGGTGCAAGTCGGCGATACGGTTGTAATCGGAGATTATGAATTGGAGTGGGCAGAGTGACACAATCCCTCAAGCGCGTTGGTATTTTCGGCGGGTCCTTCAATCCGCTACACCAGGGCCATCTGATTGTGGCCGAATTCGCCGCCGAGTCTATCGGCCTGGACCGTATCCTGTTCACGCCGGTAGTACACCCGCCCCACAAAACCGCCAGCGGTCTGCTCCCCATTCATCATCGCCGCCAGATGATCACCATGGCGATCAACGATAATGACCGCTTTCAACTCTCAATGGTCGATGCCGAGCGTGAAGGCCCTCATTACTCCGTCGATACCGTGCAAATCATCCAGCAACAATACCCCGGCAGCCAACTCTACTTTGTGATGGGCGGCGACTCCTTTCGATCCTTCCCCGGCTGGCACCAACCCATGCAAATCGTCCAACACGCCCGGCTCGCGGTGATGCGCCGCCCGTCTTTCCGGCCTGTCCAACCGGATATGCACGAGAACATCTTGCCCGGTTTAACCGAACGCATCAACATGATCGAAGCGCCCCCCATCGGCATCTCTTCTACCCGCATCCGCGAGCAACTGCGCCTGGGTCGCAGCATCCGCTACCTGGTCCCGCACGACGTCATGAATTACATCAACACACACGATCTCTACCGAGGGTAATATGACCACCTGCCGGATTCTACTTGTACTGCTCATCGCCCTCATGCTTGGCGTTAGCACCGGGGCACAACAACCAGGCCCCGCCCCCCCCCTGATCCCGCCCACCCCCCTACCCAGTAGCAACAATAGCACCACCGACCGCCTCATCAGCGCATCCGCGTTGGCACGCATACAAGCCAACAACGTCGTTCGCGTCGGGGTTCTTTTCAACCAGCCCCCATTCGGAGAACTCAACATTCGCGGCGAAGTCGTCGGCTACGATGCCGATCTTGCCCGTGCGCTGGCCGCCACCTGGGAGGTCGAAATCGAATTTGTGCAGGTTACCCGCCAAACCGCCCACGATATGCTACTCACCAACCAGATCGACCTGCTGATTGCCGCCCAGGTCCACCGCCGCCAGCACGAAGACGTGATCGAATACAGCCAGCCGTACTTTTTGGGCGAACAAGCCATGATGGTTCGTTTAGATGAAGCCGCCGCCAACCTCAATGACATGGCAAACCGCCGAATCGGGGTTGTCATCGCCACCTCATCGGAGCAAGCCGCCCGCTACTGGCAAACCCGAACCGGCCTCCCGGCAACCATCCAACCCTACCTGACAATAGATCAGGCGCTCGTCGCACTCGTCAACAACGAAGTTGATGGCGTGGTCGATAAACGCTACCGCCTGCGCGAGCTGCTCCAACCCGATACCATGCGCGTTATCGACGGCACCGTCCAACCGGAACCCTACGCCATCGCCCTACGCCGCCAAGATGCCTCCCTGCGCCATCTCGTTAACCATACACTGCAATTCCTGGCAACAAACGGACGCATCGCAGAAATCCACGCGGCGCACTTCCCGTTTCAATACCCCGAAAACACCATCCGCCTATGGGATGACCTGGGCGATACGGCCCCTACCCTTACCACCTACCAGACTCAGGTCGTTTTCCCAGAGCAGTACACCATCCCCCAGATGCAAACAAACGGCGTCTTGCGGATTGCTGGCGTCCCCCAACCCATCCCAGATGCGCCCGAATCCGAACGGCGGCTGGCCCAGGCCAACGCAGAACTAGGCCGGGCGCTAGCCGCACGCTGGAACGTGACCGCGCAGTTTATCCCCGGTACCACCGATGACCCCGCCGGGGCCGTCGCCCGTGGGGATGCCGACATCGCGCTGGGGGTGCGCCCATCCTGGCAGGCCATCAACCAGGTCGATTTTACCGACGCTTACCTATTACGCGGCAAACGGCTGATGACCACCGTCCGCGAAGACATCACCAGCTTATCCGAACTGCGCGGTAAATGGGTGGGGGTCTTTGCCGCCGAACCCGAAGCCGCCGATCTTGTCATCGACTTGGGGCAGAGCGTGAATGCCAACCTGCGGACCTTCACCATCACCCGCGAAGATGCCGCCGCCGTCGAAATGCTGGAAGAAAATAACGTCGATGTCGTGTTTGGGGATAGCCTACGCCTGTTACCCCATATCCAAGCGGACCCCGAAACGCTCAAATTCTCCGACCGGTGCCCCAACTGTGATCCCTGGTATACCCGTGATTACTACGCTCTCGCCGTCCCGCCGCATGATGTCGATTTTCGTCTGCTAACCCAATATACCCTGCAAGAACTCGCACTAAGCGGCACACTAGCCGGCGTCTTGCAACCCGTGACCGTCCCCGGCCAGGGCCTATCACCCATCATCACGCCTGGCGATACCACCTACCAGGAAATTAACTTCGGCGCTTAGCCAGTCGTTTAGGCAATGTCTGCCGTTGCCAGCTTGCCACCAACACCCCAAGCAAGATCACCCCGCTACCGATCAGCTCCCATCGGTTAGGGATTTCCGCAAACGTGAAGTACGCCACAATCGCGCTAAGCACCGGTTCCAGCTTGATCAACACGCTGATATAAGTCGCCGTCAGATACTTCACCGCATAATTCAACGCACTATGCCCGATCACCTGTGGGACCACCGCCAGCGCCACCAACCACAGATACCCCGCCGTGCTATATCCCGTCAACGCCACGCCCTGCACCCACAACACCGGCACGAACAACAACCCCGCGATGCTGTACACAATCCAGATATACGGCAACAACGACAACCCCGCCCGCAGCTTACGCCCAATCGTAAAATAGACGGCAACCGCAATCGCCCCCAGTATCGCCAGTGTTCCACCCAACAAGAAATTATTGCCTGCCGGGGGAGTCGCCGCCATCCCTTCCACCGGGATACCAAGCAGCGCCCCTCCGCCAACCGCGATCACCATCCCGATAACCACCACCCGGCGCGGGGCCTGCCGCAAAAACACCCATTCTAAGATCGCCGTCCAGATCGGTGTCGTCGTCACTAGCGTCACACTCACCAACACCGTTGTATACGCCAGCGAGAGTGTCCAAGCGGCAAAGTGTAACGCCAAGAATAATCCACTTATGCCCGCTAGCAACCACTCATCACGCCCTAGCTGCCGGATGTCCGACCCGTGCCGCCACAGCGTGATCGGCGTCAGCAAAGCCGCCGCCCCCAATAATCGGAACGCGGCAATATACATCGACGGGATATTTTCAAGCTGTGCATACCGAATCAAAATCGCTGCAAACGATACCGCAAGAATCCCGATCCCCAAAACAATATACGTAGACCGCCCAGCAGTTGAAGTCGATGTCATCATAGTCCTTATGAGTAAAACGTTAAAACGATGCGAATTTGAGTATTCCATTCAAAAGTTATGCCACTTATCCCGAATTTCTTAGATTTTACATATACTTATCCCCTAAAATAAAAAATGTCTCAAAACGCCAAGCACATACTACACAACAAGGAGTAAAATTTCACATGGCATTTGAACTTCCTGCGCTGCCCTATGCGAATAACGCACTCGAACCCCACATTGACGCCCGCACGATGGAAATCCATCACGATAAACATCACGCCGGCTACACCACAAAACTGAACGCAGCACTTGAGGGCACCGACTGGGCAAACAAGCCAATTGAAGAAATTCTCGCCAACCTGGACAGCTTGCCGGAAGACAAGCGCACAGCCGTTCGGAACAACGGCGGCGGCTACGCCAATCACGCCCTATTCTGGGAAGTGATGGGGCCAGATGGCGGCGGTAACCCCTCCGGCGACCTAGCAGACGCCATCAACAGCGCCTTCGGCAGCTTCGACACCTTCAAACAACAATTTGAAAGCGCCGCCACCGGGCAATTTGGCTCCGGCTGGGCCTGGCTCTATGTCGAAACCGCCGGTAGCCTGGCGATCACCTCCACCCCCAACCAAGATACCCCCCTCATGGACGGCAAGACCCCCATCCTTGGCGTTGATGTCTGGGAACACGCCTACTACCTCAACTACCAGAACAAGCGCGGCGATTATGTCTCTGCTTTCTGGAACGTCGTAGACTGGAACAAAGTCGCCGAGAAATTCGCAGCCGCTAAGTAACATCGCTGCCGAACACTGAGGTTTGTGAACCATCCCTGTGATATTTCACATTTCACACCCATTCTTAAAGGCGCTACAATAAGTAGCGTCTTTTTGATTCATCATACCCTCTACACAAGGAGAAAATACCCCGTGACCCAACAGGATTACCGCGTCGAACTCGATTCGCTCGGTGAAGTGCGCGTCCCCAAAGACGCCTACTACGCCGCACAGACCCAACGCGCCGTTGAAAACTTCCCCATTAGCGGCCTCAAACCCTACCCGGCCTTCATCTGGAGTATGGCGACCATCAAACGCGCCGCCGCCGAAGTTCACAAAGACCTCGGCTTGCTCGATCCAGCCTGGGCCGACGCCATTATCCAGGCCGGCGACGAAATCCGCGACGGGCAACACTGGGATCACTTCGTTGTCGATCCCTTCCAGGCCGGGGCCGGCACCAGCCACAACATGAACACGAACGAAGTCATGGCTAACCGCGCCAACCAGATTCTCGGCTTCGCGCTCGATGCCGACGATAAACCCATCCACCCCAACAACCATGTCAACATGGCCCAGAGTACCAACGACACCATCCCTACCGCCATCCGGCTAGGTGTCTTATGGAAACTCGATGCGTTAATCGACACGCTCCAAGCCTGTGCCGACGCCCTCAACAAAAAAGCCACCGCCTGGGATGATGTCGTTAAAAGTGGTCGCACCCACCTACAAGATGCCGTCCCCGTTCGCCTGGGCCAAGAAGTGGGCGCTTGGGCCAAAGCCATCGAACGCAACATCGAAAAACTACAGTTCGCCGCCGAAGGACTCCGCCGCCTTGGTATCGGTGGGACTGCCGCCGGAACTGGCCTCAATGCCCACCCGGACTATCACGCCCGCATGGTTAAAAAACTAAGCGACCTCACCGGGCAACCCCTGTACGAATCCGACAACCTGTTTGAGTCCATGCAATCCATGCAGGATGCCGTCTTTTTCTCCGGTGCGCTGCGCACCACCGCCCAAGACTTTACCCGCATCGCCAACGACATGCGCCTGCTCTCCAGCGGCCCGACCACCGGCCTAGCCGAAATCACCATGCCGACCGTACAACCCGGCTCATCCATCATGCCCGGTAAAGTAAACCCCGTCCTGGCAGAAATGCTTAACCAGGCCATGTTCCATATCATGGGTAACGATCACGCCGTCACCATGGCCGGCCAAGCCGGGCAACTCGAACTCAACGTCATGATGCCGATCATCGCCCACAACCTGAACGAAATGATGATCGTTATGATCGGCTCTGTTTCCGCCTTCACCGAAAAAGCCGTCAAAGGGCTGATCCTCAACCGCGAACAGGCCGAAGGTTGGCTCGCCAATAATCCGATCCTCGTGACCGCACTCAACCCCATCATCGGCTATAACAACGGCGCGACCGTCGCTAAAAAAGCCCTGACAGAACGTAAAAGCGTCCGCGATGTCGTGCTAGAAATGGGCTTGATGTCCGAAGCCGAACTCGATAAAGCACTCGACGCCTACCAGATGACCGAAGGTGGCATCGCCTCGGAGTAACTGTTAAACTAACAACCAATACGACAGCAGGGTGTGTTTGAGAATACACACCCTCCCTATACGGCAATCGCATATGACAACATAAGGTTAACTTGTGGCGTGTAGGGACAAAGCCACCACAAACCTAAATACGATTGGTTTGACACAATCTGATTCTTTGTTGAGCGCCAGTAAATTATCGAGTATACTCTGAACCTGATTCATTTCGCATTGATATAAGGTTTGTAACCCATTTGGCAAACCAAAAATTAGGTAAATATCAAGTTCAAGAACGCCTCGGGCGCGGCGGTATGGCCGAAGTTTACCGCGCTTATCACGCCAACTTAGATCGCTATGTGGCGATTAAAGTGCTACATGCCTTCCTCGCAGAGGACGATGAGTTCCGGGTTCGATTTGAAAAAGAAGCTCGCAACATCGCCAAATTAAACCACCCGCACATCGTGCAAGTCTATGACTTCGACTACGCGCCGGACCGCGACAGTTATTATATGGTGATGGAACTTGTCAACGGCGAAACTCTCAAAGACCGCCTCCACGAACTGGCAGACGCCGACAAAACCCTTCCGCTTAAAGAGATACTCCGCATCATCCGCGAAGCCGCCAGCGCCCTGGCCTATGCCCACAGCCGCGGCATGATCCACCGCGATGTTAAACCCGCTAACCTCATGCTCGACAAAGACCAGCGCGTCGTTCTAACCGACTTCGGCATCGCTAAAATGCTAGACGCCAAACAACTGACCGTCAGCGGTGGCATGATCGGTACCCCCGCCTATATGTCCCCAGAGCAGGGCTTGGGCGAAGCTGGAGACGAACGATCCGATATTTACTCGCTCGGCGTCATCATGTATCAGTTGCTCGTCGGGGACCTGCCCTACGATGCCGAAACCGCCCTCGGCGTGATCCTGATGCACGTTAACGACCCTATCCCAATTGTCCGTAAATTTAACCAAGACATCCCCGAATCGATCCAGAACATTGTCAATCACGCCATGGCGAAAGACCCCACCAAACGCTATCAGGCGGCAGATGAACTCATCGCAGACATCGAAAAAGTCGAGATGGAGATCGCTTCCGGCGAGACAACCCGCCTCCGTCCACCTGGGGTCGTCAAACCATCCACCCCGTCCAAAAACCCCGCC
>DAOTUA010000100.1:0-26181 GCA_034437355.1 Anaerolineae bacterium
CCTACCTGACCCCCGCCGAAGGGGTCCGCCGGCTGAATGTACGGACCGGGCCGTACCTGGGGGCGTCTCTAGTGACCGTCGTCTTGACTGACAACAGCCTTAACGCCGATGGCACGACCGACACCTTACAGTATCTCATCCTGGCGAAAAACCGTGATGAAACGCTCGATGTTTTCTGGTATTACATCGAAGCCAACGGGCGGAACGGTTGGGTTTCTGGGCGGTCGGTCTCGCTAGATTTGGATGGTGACGGCGTGATGGATGTAACACCAGAGACACCCGCCGCCACACTTGCCGGGGAAATCAACGAAGGGGCAACTACCGACGAGCAAACCGGGCAAACCAACATTTCCCCTCAGCTAGGCCAATGGAATACCATACCGTACCAGGGCAGCATCTTCGATGAGATTGACAACGCGCCAGACCTGGGCGTCTCGCTTACCGTCGTGCGAGACCGCAACCTGCACCGCCGCCCCAGCCGCCGCGCCGGGATTATCGGCACACTACCGGAAGGCTCGCAGGTATCGGTGATCGGACGTACACGGGAGATCACCTACGACGATTGGTATCAGGTGCGCGTTGGGGGGGGCGTGGTGGGCTGGGTCGAGTCCGAATCGACGGCAGAAAATCCGGCAGTGATTATTAACCCGGAACTTGTGCGCGATCGTGTCCCGGTACGATAGCGCCCCGCACGACATCGCGATGGGTAGCAAACCCTTTACGTTCTTTTCATCCCATGCTCAGGTCGGCTGGGTATGGTTTGAATGATATGGATTGCATCTCCCTTGTCACCATAAAACCAAACCATCACACACAATTATTGCCGGGAGGCCCCCTATGTTTGTTGACCATTCCGACACCATCCACAATAACCGCCCCCAGAGAAATTACGGCGTCGCCATCACAGATATTGATAACGACGGTCAATTTGAAGCATTTGTGTGTGGTTTCGGCACGAGTACGCGCAATGGCGCTCGTAACATCGTCCTAAAATGGGACGGGACCAGCTTAATCGACATGGCCGACGACGACCTGGCAGATGCCGAACGGATGGCTATTGGGGTGGTGACAGCCGATATAGACGGCAGCGGCAAAGAAGAAATCTACGTGCTAAATACGGATACCTTCGGCGGCAAGAAGCGTTACACAGATCGGCTTTTCGCTGCCAACGGCGACGGTTGGACCGACCTCTTCTCGCTGCCAATGAACCAGCCCGCGCTCAACCTAACGGCGGGGCGATCCGTGGTGGCTGTCGACCGCAAAGGTGACGGCTACTATGGTATTTTTGTCGCCAATTACGGCGGTCCGATGCGCTACTACGAATTAGACATGGACGGCTACCTGCACGACATCGCCTCAGAAATCGGCCTGAATCTGGTCACAGGGGGGCGGGCGCTGCTCTCGTTGCCTTTAGTCTCCGACCAGATGGACATCTTCGCCGGGAACGAAAACGGGGCCAATTTCCTATTCCGCAACAACGGCGATGGGACTTTTACCAATATTGCCGATCAAGCTGGGGTAGAGGACCGTTACGAGCATGTGCGGGGGATGGCGGCGCTACACCTCGGCGGGGATAACATGGATGTTGTCTATGGCAATTGGGAAGGTGCCCACCGCCTGCTACGCAATAACGATGACGGCACCTTTACCGATGTCGCCTCGGAAAATATGGCCCTGCCCAGTCGAATTCGGACGGTTATCGCGGCAGATTTCGATAACGATGGCATACAAGAGGTGTTCTTCAACAACATCAACCAGCCCAACCGTTTATTCAAGATCATCAACGAACAGCCGGTTGAGGTCGAAATTGGGGATGCCGCCGAACCCAACGGGCTAGGAACCGGGGCCGCCATCGCAGATTTTGACGGCGACGGTATGCTAGAGTTGTTGATCTCCCATGGAGAATCGGGCGTGCAACCTCTCACACTTTACAAAGCACAAGCTAACAACAACAACTACCTGCGCGTTATCCCCCGGACGAAATACGGTGCCCCGGCACGCGGCGCACTGGTCAAACTGGTATACTCCGGGGGAACCCAGATACGAACCACCGACGCCGGCAGCGGTTACTTATGTCAGATGGAACCAGTCGCACACTTCGGATTAGGGGATGCCACCTTAATCGACCACATCGAGATCACCTGGACCGACGGCGAAAAAGAGGTGATCGAGGCCCCCGCCCCAAACCAGGTGATAGAGGTCAAACACCCGGCGAAGGTCTTGTTTTAACCCACAACGTAACGGCTCAGGTCGAGATAGAATATTGGTGTGGGGTTTCACCCCACACTCCACCACTTTTGCCAGAAAAAGCATAAAGATAAGCAGAAATTCGCTATTTCACATTATGTATACGTGTAAAAGAAAAACATTCCACTTGCTGAGTTTTTCATTAGAAATCCGACAGGATCATATCGGCGGCCTTCTCCGCGATAGCCATTACCGGGGCATTGGTGTTGCCATTGGGAATAATCGGCATCACGGACGCATCGACCACCCGCAGGCCCGCAACACCCCGTAAGCGCAGGGACGCATCTAACACGGCTTGCGGGTCATCGGACCGCCCCATTTTGACAGTCCCAACCGGGTGATAAAGTGTCTCCGATGTGTTACGGATGTGATCGCGCAGGCCGTCATCATCCACGACCCCCGGCCCTGGCAAGACCTCATCCCCACGGAAGGGCGTCATAGCGGGGGATGCGATAATCTGGCGGGCGAGCTTGAGGCTTTCGACCAGCGCCGCCATGTCCAGCCCGTCCGGGTCGGAAACGTACTGCGGGTCAATCAGCGGAGGGGCGTAAGGGTCGGTCGATTGCAAGCGAATGGTCCCCCGGCTAGAAGGCGTCACCAACACACCCCCAAGTGTAAACCCGTGCCCCGGTGGGTTATCAAAGCCGTGATTGAGAAAGAAATTGGGGGCAAAGTGATACTGAATATCGGGGATGGGGCGCTGTGGGTTGGTGATGATGTAGGCCCCGGCCTCTGCGACATTGGATGTTAACGGCCCAACCCGCGCCAGCAGATATTTGATAATATTGCCGGGGGTTTCTGCGGTTGCCAGCGACATTTTCTGACGGTCGGCGTGCATCACACCGGCAGCGAGGTGATCTTGTAGGTTGTTGCCAACACCGGGCGCATCCAGCAGTACATCGACGCCGAGTTCCTGTAAGTGTGCTGCTGGGCCAATACCGCTTAACATCAATAGTTGTGGTGTGTTGAGCGCCCCACCACACAATATGATCTCGCGCTGGGCCTCCACAAGTTGGCGGGTATCGCCCTGTTGATACTCAACCGCGTAGAAGCGTTGGCCGTCATGCTGTAGGCGGCAAGCATGGGCTTCGGTTTGGACGGTCAGGTTTGGGCGGTGCAGAATCGGTTTCAGGTAGGCGGTAGCCGCACTATGGCGTGCGCCACGCTTCATCGTCACAGCGTATAAACCAACCCCTAGCTGGTGCGCTCCGTTGAAATCCGGGTTGGCGGGGATACCTGTCTGCTGAGCGGCTTTTACAAAAGCGAGTGTCGGCGGGCGTGGGTCGCGTAAGTCCTCGACGTGCAACGCCCCCCCAACGCCGTGATAATCGTCGGGGCCGTTGGCGTGGTTCTCCATCCGTTTAAAGTAGGGAAGCAGATCATCGTACCCCCAGCCGATGTTACCAAGCTGCGCCCATTGATCGTAGATATAACGGTGCCCTCGGTTATAGATCATCGCGTTGATGGCGCTGCTCCCCCCAAGCGTTTTGCCGCGTGGGGTATACAACTGTCGCCCGTTCAAATACGCCTGCGGGACGGTATCATAATTCCAGTCGTGGTCTGTACGGAACAGCTTGGCAAACGCTGCCGGGACGGTTATTTCGGGCTTATTGTCCGG
The DNA here is from genome assembly GCA_034437355.1 of Anaerolineae bacterium. Classification (GTDB taxonomy): domain Bacteria; phylum Chloroflexota; class Anaerolineae; order Aggregatilineales; family Phototrophicaceae; genus DAOTTY01. The sequence goes on from DAOTUA010000100.1 coordinate 3,866, forward strand.
CTGGCCTGCTTCTAGTAAAAGGACGGACATACGCGGGTTAGCTGTTAAGCGATTCGCCAGCACACAGCCCGCACTACCGGCACCGACAATAATCACGTCATACATTTTTTAAGTCCCCTGTTATCTAATTGAGTAAGTTTGTCAATACCAGCTACAAACTAATTCATGTTTTTTTAATGTTTTTCATGTAGAATGATAATGCTAAACAATTAGCATCCCCATTCGTTGAGCAAGCACAATGTGCTGCTCGTGTATAAGGAGGTAGTTATTCTGAGCATGTTTTCCGTTGGTGACACTATTGTACATAATCGTTACGGTGCCGGGACAATCGTTGGGTCCAAGACCATCACCCTATATGGTAAGACAAACGAATATCTGTGCATCGAACTAACAGCGGACCGGGGAACCCTGATGGTAAAAGAGGAAGATGTCGATCCGGAAGAAGTCCGTATGACATTGGAAAACCTCGATATTATCCGTGAAGTGTTAAATTCTAAACCCACCCAATTATCTGACCAACACCGCAGCCGCCAGCCCAAACTCCAAGCCAAGCTGCGTAGCAACGACCCCCGCCTGATTGCACAGGTTTTACGGGACCTCTCGTATCGTTCGGAAACAGACGGCCTGACCGAAACGGATAAGCGCATCCGAGATAAGGCGCACCACAAGCTGATGGCAGAACTCAACCTCAGCCCCAAGGTAAAGGTCACATCGACCCAGCTTAACAGCATGGTTAGCAAAGCGATTGAAAAACATCTCGCTAAAGTAAACTAACCCAGATGAGAAAAATCCCCCCCCCCGCACAGGAGGGGGGTTTTATTTTTCCTCTGTTATCGGCCTATGACCTTCACCTGTAAGCGTACCTCGCCCATCATCGCTTGGCCCGGTTCTAACACAAAAACCCCATGACCCGGTACCTGCTTAGCCATCAGGTTAAAGCCGTCGTTGGCGTTCGTCTGTGGTTCGACCGCTAAGGTTCCATCCGGGGCTGTGTAGACGACCACATGCTTAAAAATGGCGTCTGTGTGCATCTGTATTTCGGTTTGCCAGTCCGTGTAGATCAGGCGGATGGGGTGATCTGAGATGCGGCTGGTTAACAGGTGGTCGAGTGTCATCTCATCGGGAACCGGGCGCGGTTCTCGGAAATCAACCTTTGGATCAATCGGTACCGCCGCCTCGGTTGCCATGACATCGGTTAAGATGAACTGCTTGTTACACGGGATTTGCAGTTGCGGCATGGTCTCACTGTATCGTTGGAAATACGGATGAAAACCGAAACCTGCTGGGAAGGGGCGGGTATCGCGGTTGGTAATCGTCACCCGCCAGATGAAATGGGTATCTTCAAGTGCGTATGTCAGCCGGGCAGATAACGCGAACGGGAAGTTGAAATCGTCATCGGCAGCGGCCTCAAAGCGATAGTGCGCTACCGCTTCATGCTCGCCGATGACCTCCCAGGGACGTTTACGCACATCGCCATGACGGGCCGTGTGATCGTCCGATGTGGTTGCAAGCTGCCACGACTCCCCCCGGAAATATAAACGTCCCTCTCGGATGCGGTTAGCCCAGGGCAACATGAGGAAACCGCCCGGTTTACCCCCCGGCGGCGTCGGGCGGATCACATCTACCCAGGCCCCACGGTAACGGATGCGGCACGCGCCGATACTTGCGCCCAGCTCAGGTAGAATTTCTGCTTGCCAGTGTTCATTTTGCAGTGTGTGTGGCATATGTGTTCACTTCCTAATGTTTGGCTTATCAAATGGGTTGGCTTCGACTCGTCGCCGATTGATGCGAAAGCCGTTAACAGCAAGATCAACCTTTATGCTTTCATTATATGTTCTGTGTGAAATTCAAAATGCGTCAGGTTTGCTCGGGTTTCACCCCACGCCCTACCACTTTTTCTGGAAAAAGTGGACAAAAAGCGCCCATTCATCGCTTTCTTTGCTTCTTTCTGGAAGGAAAGATAGAGAAAAGCATAAAGATAAGGTAACTGCTCAGGGGCTTTGCTTTTCACATAGACCGTATCAGGATAAATCGCATCTCTTGCTCATCCTCTAAACCCAACGTACACTAACCCTATTATTCACATAAAATAGCTGCACAATGTAACAACTTCAAGAATACTAAGGCCAACTCATGCGGTATCACATGCAATACCTAGGTGCGGAACTCGAACTGCCAGAACGATTCTTCCTAACCAGCGAGAAGGGGAAAGCGGCGGGTGGTCGGTAGTGGGCCTACTAGCCGATGCCAACACGCGGCAGATGACCGCGCCGGAGCTATCCAACCGGCTCGGCTCGGCAGTGAACACCGCTAGCAATCGCTTAAAGCGGTTGTACGACGGACGGTTAATCCGCCGGGTGCATGAACGCACTGAGAAGGGCCTACAGTACATCTATCACTTCTGGAGATGGTAACAAGCAGGAACGGGTAACCCGTGAAACCGAAAACGCGAGCAAAGCGGCAACGTGAGATCGAGGCAGGGCTGGATGAGCTAGATATGTGGATGCGCGATCTGATCCGGGGTGGGCTGGCGACACTTCAGGATAAAACGGACGAGTTCTACGAAAACCCGGCCCGGCGGCTGATAGATGCCAAAGCCCCGGCCCTAGCCGAGCGTGTGCGCGGCCTAGCGGCTATCCCTGATATGGGCGAAGGCTGGATCGATGCGCTGCTGACAGAGTTCGCTCAACTCCACTTGATTATCGAAGGCTTCCGACGGTTCGACCAACTCCCCCACCCCCGGCAAGCGGACCTGCGGGCGGCGGTCGGGTGGTATGTGCGGGCAACCGAATTAGCCGATGAGCCCGTAATTGACGATGCCTGGTGGGTGGTCGGGACCAAGTACACACAGCAGGATAAGCTAAACGTTCGGCGGGTGTGGCTGTACGGGCAGGCCAGCCAACGTTTCGCTTTGTTGCTGGATTTTGCGCACGGGGCCAGCAACTTTGATCGATCATACCGTATCGGGGAGGTACTACAGGCGGGTATCGTATTTTATCCTGGCATGTATCCGCTACGAGGGGTGTTGCGCTCGGCGGTGGCTTTACCAGATGCCGCTATCCCGCCTTTAGCCGCTTATCCGTCACTCAAAGCCTCAATAGATGGCTATATCCAGGCTATCGCACAAAATCCGTGGCTAGCGAATTTCCCCGCCGCTTACGAGCAAGTCATTCCGGTTAAAAACGGGGGAAGCTGGCAGATCGTAGACGCCAACCGCGATGCACTCCCGCTTGCCGGGGGGTTCCAGGCGGACTGGGAACTATTCGCGATCAGTGGGGGCGGCCCGATGTGGTTGTTTGGCGAGTGGGACGGTGAGACGGTTTTTCCGTTGTCGGTAGTGCAAAATGGAACATTATCCGGCTTAGGCGGGTGGATATGACCCGGTATTGGTCGGTCTTGGTGCGTTCGGCGCTATTGGGGACTCAAAACCACCCGCCCACGCTCCCATCGGATGCGTCCGCACGTAGCGAGATGATCCGGCGGTTAGCAGCCGATGACAACGAAACGTTGATACTGGCGGCATCGGCAATCGTGGCATTGCACCAGCGCGCCGGCGAAGCAATGGTTGAGCCTTTTGAGGGAGAAATACCGCCACCCGCCCCACCGGAAACGCGCCCGGCTTGCCACCCGACCGCCACAGACACTCTGTTACAGATCATCCGTGGAGAGTTAGACTTTCGGCTATTACCGGAATGGCTGACGGGCGCAGACGTAGCCGGAGTGCGCGTCCCGGTAGCATACTTGGCCCCCACCTTGAATCTATTGCATCGGGTGGTCCGAACAACCGGGAAGATACCGGATCATGTGGCGGGTGTGGTCGGGGCACGCGGGCGATGGCTGGCGCGGCACCATCACAAATGGGCCTTTGTCGTGTGGGAAAGTGATTTCGACTATGCCTGGGCGCAATCGACCAGCGAAACCCGCCCCGCCCTGTTCCGAGCTTTACGGCGAAAATCCCCCGCACACGCCCGCGAAATTTTCATAGCCATACACCGCCACCTACCCAAACAAGATCGCGCCAAGTACATCGAGGATATGCGCATCGGGCTAAGCGAAGCCGACGAATCGCTTTTTGAAACTTTACTGGATACCAACGACCCGGAAGTGACACAAGCAGCGGCAGATCGGCTGCGAGAGTTGCCCGGTTCGGCCTATGTTCAGCGGATGATCGGGCGCTTGCAGGGTCGGTTCCGTCTGGTGCAAAGCGCGGACGGTCGGCAACAATTGACCTATGCGCCATTTGATACACTCACGGCAGACATGCGCCGGGATGGAATCGACCGTCCCCCGCCAGCCGGGTTAAGCCAGCAACAGGCATGGGTGTTTTTTATGATGACGTGCATCCCGCCCCATATATGGTGCGATTGGTTCGGTAAAACCCCAGCGGAAATATTACAGGCCGGGTCGCATCAGCCAGAATTTTTCGTCCAGGCGTGGTTACGGGCGACTCACGCTCACCGGGACACCGACTGGGCGCGGATGCTGTTCGATGACATGCTACAACGTGACACGTCGGCGCTAAAACGCGATGTCATCTGGGTGTTGAATGTGCTACCCCCAGACGAGCGCGAAGCGGCTGCCATACGGATATGGAACACAACCGAGGAGGGTATATCGGGCTATATGTGGCTTGCCGGGCCAGGCCCCTGGCGTGTACGCTTGAGCCGGGAGGCGATCCGATTATTGAAGGTGGGCAAGCACGCCTTTTATTGGCGCATCCCCAATATAGAAGATTGCCTGATGCACGTTGACCCGCAAACCCTTACCGAGATGCAACCGCTATTCGATGAGATGACTGAATCTGAATATCCGATGCGAATACAACAAAAACTAGACCGATTGACCCAGCTATACCAGGCGCGACTTGACATTAACGCGGCTTTCGAGCATCCCCCCACCAATGAGCGATAAGGACTCCCCCATAACAATGCCAGACGCCAACCAAACTGTTATCCGAGAACATGCCGAGACATTCTACGCAGACGAGTTGAACGCTTTAGCCGAAGTAGACGACCGACCGCGCCCGCGCAATTGGCGGCTTTCGCCGGGAGCCGTGGCAACCTATATCATGGGCGGGGAGCTATCGAACGGGGTTGAGATCACGCCAAAGTATTACGGGAATCGCCGCGTGATCGAGATCGCAATCGCAACCCTTGCCACCGACCGCGCCTTATTGTTGATGGGTGTGCCGGGAACGGGCAAATCGTGGGTGAGCGAACATCTAGCGGCGGCGATCTGTGGGGATAGCACGTTGTTGGTCCAGGGGACAGCCGGGACGAGCGAGGAGGCGATCCGCTATGGGTGGAACTATGCCCGTTTGCTAGCGGAGGGGCCATCGACCGAGGCGCTGGTGCCTAGCCCGTTGATGGTGGCAATGCAGGCCGGGAAGCTCGCCCGGTTAGAAGAACTGACGCGCATCCCCGCCGATGTTCAAGATACGCTGATCACGATCTTATCTGAGAAGTTATTGCCCGTGCCCGAACTCAATACCGAGGTGATGGCCCGCTACGGGTTTAACGTCATTGCGACAGCAAACGACCGGGATAAAGGGGTTAACGATCTATCGGCGGCGCTGCGACGGCGGTTTAATACGGTGGTACTTCCATTGCCAACCAATATAGATGAAGAAGTCACGATTGTATCCGAACGGGTGGAGGCCCTAGGCCGGGCGCTCGCCTTACCATTAGAAAAACCGGCGTTAGCGGAAATCCGGCGGGTGGTGTTGATCTTCCGCGAACTGCGCGAGGGGATCACGCAGGATGGGCAAACGAAAATCAAGTCGCCGTCAGCCACACTCAGCCCAGCCGAAGCGATCTCGGTGGTCAATAACGGTATGGCGTTAGCGGCTCATTTTGGCGATGGGCGCATGACCGCCCGCGATCTGGCGTCTGGCCTGGCGGGGGCGATAGTTAAAGACCCGATACAAGATCGGAAGGTGTTAACCGAATACCTGGAAACGGTCGTCAAAACACGGGAAGGATGGGGCGATATTTACGATGCCTGCCAAGAAGTGCTATAACCCACCGAGCGCGGGTATACGCTTATGAGTGTGCATGTCCTGGGGATTCGCCATCATGGGCCGGGGTCTGCCCGTAGTTTAGTCACCGCGCTAGAACAGTATCAACCCGATGCGGTGCTGATCGAAGGCCCGCCCGATGCGGATCACCTGATCCGGTTGGCGGCCCACACGCAGATGCAACCGCCGGTTGCGCTGCTAATCTACGCGCTAGATGACACCCAACAAGCGGCTTACTACCCATTCGCGGTGTACTCCCCAGAGTATCAGGCGATCTTGTGGGCGTTGCGTCACCGCGCTCACGTCGGCTTTATGGACCTGCCACAAACGCATCAACTCGCCTACCGACAACGCCAGACGGACGCCCCCACCGACAACAAGCCGCCAGAAGCCGAGCCAACACAGGCCGCACAGCTACAGCGCGATCCGTTGGGATGGTTGGGACGGGCCGCCGGGTATGATAACGGTGAACGGTGGTGGGAACACATTATCGAGCAGCGCCGCCACGATCTATCCGGGGTGTTCGAGGCTGTGCTGGAGGCGATGACCGAACTCCGCAGTACGACCGGGATCGTCACCGACGAGAACGAAAAGCGCCGCGAGGCCCACATGCGCCAGGCGCTCCGAGAGCTACAACAGACCGGGTATGATCGGGTGGCGGTGGTATGTGGCGCGTGGCATAGCCCGGCACTGATAGAAGGCGGGGCGTTCTGGCAGTCGGCAACAGCGGATGCGCACACGCTAACGGCTATGCCATCGGTGGCGGTGCGTGCCACCTGGATACCCTGGACGTATGGGCGGATGGCCCGTGAGAGTGGCTACGGTGCAGGGGTCGCCTCGCCGGGTTGGTATCATCACCTGTGGGCCACGCACGAAAACGTCGTGATCCGGTGGCTGACGAAGGTTGCGGCCCTGCTCCGAGAACGCGACTTAGACGCATCGACCGCGCAGATTATCGACACGGCCCGTCTAGTGGAAACGCTCACCGCCATGCGAGGGCACACGCTCCCCGGCTTGGACGAACTGAACGAGGCAATCCAGGCGACAATGATTGCGGGGGCCTCAGAACCCATGAAGCTAATCCGTCGCGACTTAATCGTCGGAGAACGTATCGGGGCCGTCCCACCAGAAACGCCACAGGTCCCGTTACAACATGACCTGGAACAGACACGTAAACGCCTAGATGGGAACGCCCGCAAAAAACACAAAACCAGCGATAGCGACCAGATCAAATATTTCAAATTTCACCCGGAGCAAACCGACCTCAATTTAGATTTACGGGCAAGCATCGACCTGGAACGCAGCCATCTGTTACACCGGTTGCGCATCCTGGGCGTGCCGTGGGGCAACCCAGCAAAAGGCGTCCGTCGCACCCAACAAGGGACCTTCCGCGAGGATTGGGTGCTGTGTTGGCAACCGGAATACGAGATCAAGCTGATCGAGCAAAGCATCTGGGGGAACACGGTTCAGGTGGCAGCAACCGCCTACGTTATCCACCTAGCCCACCATGCCACCGACCTGCCGACACTCAGCCGCTTGTTGGTTGATCTGTTTCATGCCGATCTACCGGAGGCGACAGCCATCTTGATCGACCAATTAAAGGCTAAAACAGCCCAGACCTCAAACGTGATCGCGTTGATGGAGACGCTGCCGGGGTTGGTTAGCCTACGGACGGGCCACCATCACAATTTGAGTGTGCGCGGGGTGACGCTACAAGACATCACCGCACTCATTGACAGCTTGATCACACGCATCACAATTGGGCTATCAAATATGAGCCTATCCGTGGATCACAAAGCGGCTGAGGAACTATATCAAACCCTGAAAGCGGTTAGTGAGGCGGTATTACGGCTACAGAATGAAGCATATAATGACAAATGGTTTCATACGCTCGTCCACATTGCCGAATCCGAGAACACACACGGCCTGCTAGCGGGGTGTGCATCGCGTTTGCTACTGGATGCGCAAGTATTATCACCGGATCGGATCGCACATCATATGGCAATGGCTACGGACCGAGGTGCTAGTTCGGCGGGGGCTGCTGCGTGGTTAGATGGGTTTTTGCGTGGCAGCGGGTTGATCTTGCTACACGATGATCTGCTGTTTCAGTTGTTAGATACGTGGGTCATGGACCTGAGCGAAACCGATTTTGTCGCCATCTTACCCCTGTTACGCCGGACATTTTCTAGCTTTGACGCCCCGGAGCGCCGCAAGATCGGGGAAAAAGCGCGAACCCACCCGGAGTCGGGCATCAATCACCCGACACCCATCACCACCGCACCGCCCAACGATATAGATACACAACGCGCCGACAGGATGCTGCCAATCCTGGCGGCCTTGCTCGGCCTGGAAAGCTGGAAGGACAACCCGCATGAGTGATCAACACACGGACGATCAAACCGAACGCCTGCGCCGGTGGCGCTTGTTGCTCGGTGGCCCCGCCGACGGGACTAACGCCAAACTCAACGAGAACGACCAACACCTAGACGATACGTTGGCGGCGTTATACGGCGACCAACCCGGTTTAGCCAGCCAGAGCCGGGATCGCAGTCGTCCGCAGCCGGGCCGGGGCGATGGCGCAAGCGAACGCGGCGACGGTCAATGGGGCGGGCTGGGCACAAGTGCCCCCAGTATTGCGCGGTGGCTGGGGGACATTCGGGACTACTTCCCCAACTCGGTTGTTAAGATGATGCAACGGGACGCCATTGATCGGCTCGAGTTAAAACAACTGCTACTCGAACCGGATTTACTGGAAATGGTCGAACCGGATGTTCATCTGGTGGCGGATATTATCGCGCTCAGTCAAGTCATGCCGAACACCACCAAAGATTCGGCGCAGCGCGTCGTCCGGGGCGTGGTCGAAGAACTCAAACGTAAGCTGCATCACCCGATGCAACAGGCAATCCAAGGGGCGCTGAACCGCAGCGAGCGCAACTATCGACCACGCCACCACGAGATCAACTGGCATGGGACTATCCGACGCAACCTGAAACACTACCAGCCAGACTTGGGGATCATCATTCCCGAAACGCTGATCGGCTATGGCAAACGGCGCTCATCGTTGCGGGATGTCATCCTGTGCGTAGATCAGTCCGGGAGTATGGCATCGTCGGTTGTGTATAGTAGTATTTTTGGGGCGGTGCTGGCGTCACTCCCGGCAATGAATACGCATATGGTAGTGTTTGATACCAGCGTGGTAGACCTAACAGCTAAGCTAGATGATCCGGTTGAACTGCTATTCGGGACACAACTTGGCGGCGGGACAGACATCAACCGCGCCCTGCAATACTGCCAGCAGGTGATCACACGCCCGCGTGATACTATACTCGTATTGATCAGCGACTTATACGAGGGTGGGCGGCGCGATCATATGCTAAGGCAAGTCCGTGCGATTGTTGAACGTGAGGTGAAAATGGTGGCGTTGCTCTCATTGAGTGACGACGGGACACCCTCATATGATAATGTCATAGCAACAGAGATGAAACAATTGGGTGTTCCGGCGTTTGCTTGCACCCCAGATTTATTCCCGGATATGATGGCGGCGGCTATCCAACGCGATGACCTGGGCTTGTGGGCCAGCCGTCATCAGATCGTAACTGCTGGGTAAGGGATGTTACACCGTAACGACTCAGGTAGAGATTAGGATATCGTGGGGTTTCACCCTACCCCCTTTTCCAGAAAACGTGGACAAAAAGCGTCCGTTTTGTCATCCAAGATGAAGGTTTAGACGATTTTCACAGCTAAAGTTTTGGTCAAGCTTTTGCAAAAGATTGTGGGGGGGGGGGTTAGACCCCAACAAATCTTGCCAATTTTGAATTTTACAGTGCGCGTATCGTATCAATTCAGGTTATAGCGTGACCGACTCCGGGGTCGGGGCGGCTCTGGCGCGGGGTTGTGTCATGAACAGACCCAAGATCAACGGAATCATGACGATAACGGCACCAATTGCTAGCGATACGCGGTAGGCTCCGGTAAGATCGAAACTAGCCGCTAAGATGATCGGACCAACAGCAGTACCGATCACCTGTACGGTGCTGACAAAGCCGCGTATCTGCCCCTGGTTGCTACGCCCAAATAAATTGACCCACACTGCACCACCGAAAACGCCCTGTGTCCCCTGTACAAGCGAGAACAACACCACCCACACCACGATTAACCAGCCCTGCGCCATGAACATACTCAGGCCCATCACAGCGACCAGGCCCGCGAGTTCCCCCGCCTGGACAAAACCGGGGCGCACACGGTCGATCAGAGCGCCAATCGGCAGCACGAAAACGGCACTCAGCAGGTTGGCGTCGGCAATGGCAGACGCGCCCACCGTCGCCTCGAAGCCAAGCCGGGTAAACAACGATTCTTGATGAAAGACTATCGCCGTCATGAAGGCGGCGGGCATCACCTGGCCCAACAAGAATACCCAGAAGATCGGCAAACGCAAGACTTCCGCCAGGCCGTAGCTAGCTTCCAGTTCGCGGGCGTTGGCCGCATCCGCTTCATCTTTTGAGTTGTGCAGGCTTTCGTCGCCGTCCGGGTGGAGGCCGAAGCGTTCCGGTTTATCGCGCAGGAAAATCAGGCTAAATGGCACCACAATTAACACGACCGCCAGCGCCAAAAAACGCCAGATCGTCTGCCAGGCGAAATCGTCCAGCAGGCCGCTAACAAATGGCAGGTAAAACCGTTGGAACAGACCAAAGCCGATCAGCATCATAGCGATAGCGCGGCCACGTAAGCGTTTGAACCAGTCCGCTACGGCAACCGTGCCGATCAAAGGTAGCGTGCCCTGCCCCAACATGCGGATCAGCACAAAGCCGACCGCCAACATTGCCAGCCCATTGACAAAGGACATATAAACCAGTGCCATCGCAAACAACACCGCCACCACCGCCCCCATCACCCGCCCGCCAAAGCGATCAAGTTGGGCACCGATAAACGTCAAGCCGAAAGACGCGATGAAGGTACTGATACCGTACAACGCGGAGATTGTCGAGCGATTATCGAGGCCGAAGTCGGCAATCCACTGATCGATAAATAATGAAACGTTGGCAGTTTGCCCCGGCATGGAGGCGCTCAGGGTGATGGTACCCGCCAGCCAGATAACCCAGCCATAGTAAAACGGGCTACGATTCGCCATCGGTTGGTGTTTAGATATCATGAAATGTGTTGGCTTTCCGGTGATGTGGGTTAATCAAACAAGGGTAACTGGAAGGTGCCTTGATCGTCGTCGGTTTCATCCGAATAGTGTGGTTCGTTACGGCGATGGGCCTTTGGGCAAACAACACGCTTCCAGGTGGTAAAATCGGCACAGAAATCACACAGATCAGGCGGGGTATCTCCAAAATACATTTGACCACAGTTGGGGCACACCCAACAGGCCACCCCCGGCTGTTGATCTGACATTGTGCGTTATCCGATTATGCGTCTTATGTCCGCATAACCTTAAACGATCCGCCGAACTTGCGCAATAACTCGTTCGACAAAGCGCCCGGCCCCTTGTTCACCAATAAATACCCCGTTCTTGACGATCTGGCGGCCCCGGCTGATGGTATGCACAGCACGCCCCCGGACCGGCACATTATGGTAGGGGGTCCAGTCGCAATGTTCGTGTAAGCTCTCCGTGGAGAGCGTCCAGGTGGCTTCGGGGTCGAAGATGCACAGGTCGGCATCGTAACCGGGGGCGATCATCCCTTTAGACTGGAACCCGGCTAACTGGGCCGGGCGTGTACAGCACATCTGCACCCACTGTTGTTCATCGAACAACCCAGAGGCCACTCCCTGGCTGTAGACCAACGAAAATCGCGCTTCAACGGATGGCACGCCGCCGGGCACGCTGTCAAACCCGCCCTGGTTGTAGCCATGTTGTTTATCGGAGATGGTAAACGGGCAGTGATCGGTCGCGACGATCTGCAAGTCGTTATCGGCAAGAGCCTGCCACATCGCGGCGCGGTCGGCTTCTGGGCGCAGGGGCGGGGCACAGATCGGCAATGCGCCGTCGATGCCGTCGCGTTCGTACATCGCATCGGAAAGCATCAGGTATTGCGGGCATGTTTCGCCGGTGATGGGTAAACCCTGGGCACGGGCGGCAGCAATACGTCGGACCGACTCGGTACAGCCAACATGGAAGATGTGTAGCGGCGTGCCAACATAGGTCGCGATGTCAATCGCCCGCCCGACCGACTCCCCTTCTAAGCGTGCGGGGCGGGTCCGAGCGTGCCAGGGTGGGCTAGTATGTCCAGCAGCGCGAGCTTGGGCAACAAGAACCTGAATCGCACGCCAGTTTTCCGCATGGATAACGGACAAGCCCCCCACCCCGGCGATAGCCTGCAACGCCTGGAGCAGTTCGCCATCATCCAGATAAAAGCCATAAGCCATGTATAACTTGAACGTCGCGCAGCCAGCCTGATAAGCCTCTGGCACCTGGTCCAGCTTGTCGATCTCATTCGGGCCAAGTGTCATATGTAGGCCATAGTCGATGGCAACCTGGCGGTCGGCTTCTTGGCGGCGGCGCTGGATGGCATCTAGCAACGTGCCGTTTGGTGTGGCTTCGGCAAAATCGACAATCGCGGTCGTCCCACCGAGCGCGGCGGCACGGGTGCCAGTAAAGAACGTATCGGAAGTGGTATAACCATTGGGGAGGGACATCTGCATATGCACATGAATATCGACCGCGCCCGGCGTGACGAGCATCCCATCGGCAGCGATTTCATCCCGACCCGTCAGGCCCTCTCCAATCGCAGCAATCTGATCGCCGTTGATGGCGACATCGGCTGTTAGGGTTTGTGCCGGGGTAATGATGCGTCCATGTTTTACAACAAGGTCGTACATGGGGTTCAGGTGACCTCCAGGTTTAACGGTTCATCGGAAAGAAAGCGTCGGATATTGTCGAATTTATAGTGCAGCGTGTGTGGATCGTCCGGTATGGCAGCGATGTGAGGCGTAAGTAGCACGTTGTAGCCTTCGCGAACCAGCGCCAACAAGGGGTTATCTGGGCGTATAGGCTCCCAGTCGAAGCGATCAAGTGCAGCCCCACGTATCCCGGCTTGGCGGATGGTGTCGCTCAGGTGGTTTTCTTGGATGACGCCGCCGCCCGCAATACTGATCAGGTAGCTGTTGGTTTTCATCTGGGAGAACACATCAGCGTTTAGGCAGTATTCGGTTTCTGGTTGGTAGGGCAGCAGATTGATCAGGAAGTCGCTTTTGCGGTAGAGTGTCGGCGGATGGGTATAAAATAAGCCCAGTTGATCTTCGATATGGCGCGGAAGTTGGGTTTTTTGATGATATAGCAACGTACATCCCCAGGTTTGCAGGCGCTCGGCAAGCTCCGCACCGACTTCCCCAAAACCCAACATCCCCACGGTGCTACCGTAAACGGTTTGGATGAGTCGTTGCCCACTCCAATTGGGGGCACCCACGCCGCGCTTGCTATCTCCCCAGGCGGGGCTAGCCTGTAACACAACCGATTCGGTGAGCCTAGCACGGCGGGCAAGGCTGAGCATCTGCATTAAGATGTGTTCGGCGGCAGCGGCATATGCCGGGACTTGCAACCCAGCCAGATAAATCCGGCGGCCCTTGACCCCATCAATATCAATGTGATCGGTTAGCCGCCCAACGTGTTGGATGAGTTTTAGGCGATGGGCAACGGTCAGCAGGTCATCATCAATCGGGGCCGAACCGTGGCTTATCCAGAAGATGGCGTCGGCTAGCTCATCTTGAAAATGGCGATGGGATGCCGTTTGTAAAATGACCATATCCAGGCTTGGCGGGGCCGCCCGGAGAATATCGGCCCGGTTTGCGGTGTCGGGAGCATTGGTGTAAAGCGTCTTAAATTGGCTCATCCCATCCCTATAGATAATTGTATACCGGATGCGTCGCAGGTTTGGATAAACAAAAACGCTCTAAATGGGATACCTGGCGAGAAACCGATGAGTGACAGTCAATGTGTTATCTGATAACTTCACTATCATTCTAACCGATCTTGTTGCCAAACCCGTACACCAAATCATCAGACTGCGACTGGACAATGAGTGTATAGGGGTTAGGATGGGATTGTGGTTTTTGTGGATGGAGAGCGCATCAATGAGGCGTACTGGATTATTACTGGTATGGCTGCTAGTCACCGTGCAGGTACCAGCGCAGGATATATCGTTCTTGGATACATTGCCAGATTGCAACTTTACGCAGGCCGCCCCAGACCCCGATCTGATTGTGGGGGCGGTAGCCTATAACTATCGAACCGGGACCGGCTGCGCGGAAAACCTGGATCAGGCGTTCCCCGTGGCGAGTGTGCCAAAGTTATTTGTGCTGGCAACGATGTTTGAATGGGTGCTGGAAAACGAGGCGATCACCTTTGAAACGGAACTCACCTTCAGCGAACGCTACTGGATGGGCGGGCGTGGCGACTGCCTGGACGGGGCAACGCTCAACCAACGGGTGACGATTGGCGAATTAGGGGATGTGATGATCGCGTGTAGTGACAACGCCGCCACCTGGATGTTAATGGATGCGATGGGGTGGGAACGGGTTGATGCTTATGTCGATGCGTTGGAGATCGAAAATATCGGGCCGGTGATCCCCTACAGCGAGGTAGACCGTCAGAAGCTCATCTTTATGGATGAAGGCTGGCAGCATGTCCCGGTGGCGACAGCCTCCCGGTTTTATCGCTCGGAGATGGTTACAGGGTTAAATATTTATTTCGATACCATCCCAGATTATTCACGACAAGACATGATCAATGCCAACGCGCAATACTTCGCAGAAACCAACTTTAACACCATCTCACCGCGTGCGATGGCCGAATACCTAATCCGACTGCGGGCCGATAGCCAGCGCACGGATAACCGGGGGCAAATCGCGCGCTGGGTGTTCAACACGATGTTACTAACCGACCGACAGTTTACAGCCCAAGCCTTGCCGGGGACGGTCACGGTGGGGGCGAAAAACGGCTGGGACACCGGGTTACGGGCCGAGGTAAGTGTGTTATTCGACTTCCTGCCGGGAAAAGACCGGGTGCCGTCCGGGTTTGTGATTGTGTTCGCCCGCCAACAAGATTTTGAATCGACTACCCTGCAACTAGCAACCCCCAACGAGCGCGGGATCATTAATCGGTATTTGCTCTCGTTGGCTCCCGTCCTGCGGGATATGCTGTTCCCCAGCTATACCTCACCGGATGTGATCAACTCGGGGCAAGTCTCTACCACGGTGGTCAACCCGAAGGCGCTACTTGATAGCTGCTGGGCACCTTACGCGAATAACGGCTTTCTATTCAATGATCGGGGGCGGCTTGAAAGTTGTTGGGCCAACCAAACGCAAAGCCAGATCGCACCGGGGGATAGTATCGGCGTGGGGGTGGTTTTGCAGCGCCTCAACGAGGCCGACGCCCGGCTAACATTTATATTCACCACCCCAGACGGCGTGACACGATCTTACCAGGCACAACGCTTTTTCCAGACGACCGCCGCGCTATATTACTGGGAACCCGTCCCACAGGATCAGACCGGCATCTGGACGGTTGAAGTCTACTTGAACCGAAACCCGATCTTGCGCCGTCAGATAGAAATAGCTCCGTTGTTTTAGGCGTGCCATGGGGCGAATCCCCCATTGCATGGTATCGGTAATGCAATTTATAATTATGAATGACACATGAGTGATGTTGTTCGGCATGACGCCTTCACATGTGACACTATTTTGAAATACCAAGTAACGCCGCAATACCAAACCCCATTCAGAACAACAGATGGCTGGTTTTGAGTAGCGAGGCAGCCACAAGGAGTTCTAAATGGCAGACCGTGTCCAGGGAACCGTTAAATGGTTCAACAATGAAAAAGGCTATGGCTTCATCGCCCAGGCAAGCGGCGATGATGTATTCGTCCATTACAGCGCGATCAACGATCAGGGTTACCGGACTTTAAACGAAGGGGACCGCGTAGAGTTTGAGGTCACACAGGGCCAAAAGGGGATGCAAGCCTCTAACGTCACGGTAATCAGCTAGTTCGGTCACGAATGCCATCGGCCTTATCGTGTTGATAGGGCTGGGTAACAAGCAACCAAACCTTGAAGCCACCGAGCAACAGTAGCCTCAAGGTTTTTACATTTGGCGGGATGCTCGTCGCACTCGTATTAGATCAAAAAAGCGAACCGCAACGGCCCGCCTTGTGCTTGCTTGTGTTTTGACATACTCCCCACGCCTAAAGGCAAGGGATTCTTAGCTTCGGGCAAGAGGCGGCAGGAATCGGGGCTATCGCCCGCTTCTCGCCTAACGACCTCTAAGCTGTGGGATAAATCGGCTATTCGGTGGCGTCGGCCTTGTTTTGGAGGGTGTTAATCCCCAACAGACTATATAACGGGCAAATGCCCACCGCTGTTGTAACAAACAACACCAGGCTCACAACTAACAATATTGTCCCAACAATTCCAGACATCCCCCAACCCACGATAACCAGAATAATTGCCAACATCAATCGTAACAGACGATCTAAAGCGCCTTCATTAGCCATTTATGGTACTCCTCAAAAGTCAATGCTTATCAATATATTTACATTATCTATGACGAACCACAAAACATCAAGGAAAGTAGATCACGATATATTGTGACAAAAATCACGTAAGATATTTGCTGGCGAGTGTATAAGGCAGGCTTTTGCAAAGTTACACCGCTGATCATTGGGTGCTACCCCCACGATGTGAAACCGCGACTTTACAACAACCCTAGTGCATAGGGGGGTGTCTATCGACCGAACTCACAACAGGTGCTACACTTAGCCAATCTTCAAATAAAAGATGGTCATCGAATTGTGTCAAATTCATTCTCGGACGGTACCTGGGCCGACTTAACCCCCCGGCTGCTGACAATTGCAATCGGTGCCCCGGTTTTAATCGGTGCGATGCTGTACGGTTCGCCGGCCTTTGATGTGGTGATGTTGACCATTGCTGGGATTGTCGTTGTGGAACTACACCGGATGGTAGCCCCATCGCATCACATCGGGTTGGCGCTCATGTTTGGGATGGCGACAGCGGTGATCGTGCCAGTCGGATATATGCCTGCAAGCTGGCGATGGGCGCTGTTACTACTGGCGCTATTAAGCATCGGGTCGGTGTTGGTCTCGCGGCAACAGGGGCATAGTTTGCGGGTGTGCATCGTCAAGAATACAGTCTCTCCGTTTTTGATGTCCGTATATATTGCGCTGCCAATTGCGCTGTTGGTTGTGCTACGCGAAACAGAAACCGGGCGGTTGTGGATATCGCTTTTAGTGTGGGTAACGTGGTTTACGGACTCTTGGGCGCTGTTGGGGGGGCGTGTGCTAGGCCGAACACCGCTTGCGCCGCGCATTTCGCCCGGTAAAACGGTAGAGGGTGCGCTGACAGGGATCGGGTTTGGGGTAGCAGCGGGGACCACCATCGTGTGGATGCTGGCCGGCGGGTGGCAGATGGGGGCCGGGCTAAGCCTGGTCATCGCAGTTATGACGATAGCCGGCGACTTGCTGGCGAGTGCAATCAAGCGGTACTTTAAGGTAAAAGATGCCAGCGGATTGTTACCGGGGCACGGCGGCTTTTTAGATCGAATGGATAGCTTTCTCGTATCTACGCCAGTTTTTTTTGGGGTGCTAGTCGTTACTGGGCTAGCAACCTGAATCTCGGATAATAGATCGCCGTTTAGCAGGCGGTACTTTGCCCCATGCCCCAACCCGTTTTATAAAAAGAGGCTGGGTAACTGCTCAGGAGCTTTACCCCCGAACCCGCACAAGCGTTTGAAAAAGCTTGACCAAAACTTTAGCTGTGAAAATCGTCTAAACCTTCATCTTGGATAACAAAATGGACACTTTTTGTCCTCTTTTTCGTAACTGCTCGGCCTGCCCACCACACCGGCGCGAAAGCGCCACCCCTCCCCCACTATCGCCGCTTTGCGGCGGGAGAGAGGGGTCTTTAACGCCCGTGAACGGCTGTTTCCCCTTCCCTCTGCAACAAAGTTGCTATGGGGGAAGGGGGAAATTTAGAACGCGATTGCCCTGCGGCCCACAGCTATGCCAAGTACAAAGCCGCAAAAGATGATAAAGTATAGGTGTATGTTGACAGCAAGGAATTTTTTCGGGAGAGTCACTCATGATTGAGACCAACTGTACATCTTGCGGCGCAGCGCTTAAAGTAGAAAATCAATTTGTCCGTAGTGTGACCTGCCAATTCTGCGGTTCTTCTTACATCGTGAGTGGTAGCGATGGCTTAAACGAAGCCGGTAAAACTGCCAGCCTAGCCGATTACCCTTCCCGCCTGGGTGTCGGCATGCAGGGCCAGATCAAAGGCCGTAGCTTTACCGTTTTGGGCCGTGTGCGCTATACCTACGATGAGGGCTTTTGGGATGAATGGCAGATCGAATGGCACGATGGGGCCGCCCCCGATTGGCTAGAAGAAGATGAGGGCTACTGGACACTTTACAAACGAGAGCGCGTGCGCGGCCCCGTCCCCAGTATGGACGAGATTAGCGTCGGTCATACGTACAAGATCAACAACCAGGATGTATTTATCACCGAAAAGCGCACCGCCCAGATGATGGGCAGCGAGGGGCAATTCTCATCCGTATTGCCCATCCAGGGGAAGTTCGGTTATGCCAGTGGTTCCGCTAATTCACAGTTGGTGAGCGTGAACTATTGGCAGGATGAAATCGAACTTTCCGTTGGGACCGACCTGGAACCGCACGAGATTAAGTTTAGCTAACGGGTAGAGGGACATAACACGCATGAGTGCCATGCCTAAAAGACCGGTACTAAAAGAAATCAAATGCCCGAACTGTGGTACGCCTGTTTCGCAGTATACCCCCAACACGCAAACGATTGTTTGCTCTAACTGTGGGAGCTATGTTGTCGTTGGGATGGGGGAGCCAGAAGTTATCGGGCGCTCGCGCAAGCTGCCGAAGCCGCCGGTGCCGGTGCAACTCGGTAAGACGATCACCATTGATGATAATGAGTACATGGTGTTAGGTCGGGTGGTGTATCAGGGGTGGGACGACGAAGATCGCTGGACGTGGAATGAGTGGATGCTCGGCGCACAAGATGGGCGCATGTTGTGGCTATCCTATGATGAAAAGGGCTTCGGGCTGTTCACGAAGAAACGCTTCCGCGAAAAATTCGACATTCAATCGGATCGGTCGCTGCAAATGGGCGAAACCCGTGTCTCCATCCGCGAACGCTACCCGGCCAAGATTATCGGGGCAGAGGGCGAACTGACCTGGCGTGCCCAAGAGAACGAACGCCTGCGCATGGCCGAAGGCGCACACGCTGGCAAACGCTACAGCATCCAGAAAACCGGCGAAGAACTCGAAATCTATGAGGGGCGCGGCGTCAGCGAAAAACAGATTGCGAAATCCTTTAATGATGAAAATTGGGTGCGGCGCGTCGAACGCCGCGAAGCCCGCCGCGCTAACCGTAAACTGATCGGGGCGATCTGTATTATATTCGCTTTTGTCAGTCTTTCGGTAGCTCTCATGCTTAGCGCACTCGGCCAGACGGTCGTACAGGACCAATCCGTCCCGCTTTCCGCGACCGGAGCCACTGTGCCAGTTACCTACACCGAAGCCAGACGCGCATCCCATGTGCGCCTACGCTTGCAGGGTTCCATCCCCGAAAACACATTCATCGAACTAGATGTGAACATGATCGCGCCGGATGAAACCATATCCTATTTGTTCTCGCAGTCGTTCTGGCACGAAACCGGCTACGATGAGGACGGTTTCTGGCGAGAGACCGATTACAACACCGGCGGAATGTTCGTCCCACTTGATACAGGTGAACATCAACTTCAGATCGTTGTTGCCGAATCGACTGCACCGGGTGGCCTCACCGCGACGATCACCGTCAAAAAGAATATTGTTGTGGTGCAATGGTTCATCGGGTATGCTGTTCTTATCGGTATTGCTGGTGTTTTGTTCTATATGAGTGTGCCAAGTAAAGCGGTCACCTAGGTTCTCGTATAACTTATTCGGAGGAGTGAAACATCATGGGTAAACTGATTGTGGCTGTGCTGACTATCATCATCCTGACAAGTGGCCTCGGCGGGGTTGGCTATGCGGCCTATAACGGTTACGGGGCCGCTACCAGCGAAACCCAATCCGCACGGACTGGCAGCGCACGCGGGATTTTTATCATTGGTGGTGGGCCACGGATCGGCGGTAAATAAGCCGGCCTATGTCTAACACCATCGAGTTTCCCTTTTCCGCACCAGAACCGCCAGACGCCACCCTAACAAACGAGCAGGTCACCCCCCGCGAACGGGCAACCCTGCTCACTAGCGTACTGGTGATCTCGGTCTGTGCGCTCACCTACGAGCTAATCATCGCCACGCTATCAAGCTATCTGCTAGGTGATAGCATCACCCAGTTTTCGTTTACCATCGGCTTCTTCCTGTTTGCGATGGGTTTGGGGTCGTTGTTATCGCGGGCTATCAAGGGTAACGAACTTCGCTATTTTATCATCGTGGAGTTATTGACGGGTTTATTCGGTGGGCTGAGCGCCTTCTTCTTATATGGCGTGTTTAGCTTGAGTGGGCAGTTTTATTACCCGGCGATGATCGCTACCATCATCGCGGTCGGGACGTGCATTGGCCTTGAAATCCCGTTGTTGACGCGCATTGTCGCCCACCGTTCGGACCTGGGAAAGGCGCTGGCCGATATTCTCAGTGTGGATTACCTGGGGTCGCTGGTTGCATCGTTGGCCTTCCCGGTGATCTTGCTGCCGTTGCTCGGCGTGACGCAAACCGCCTTTTTGATGGGGTTGTTCAATGTACTGGCGGCGGCGCTTGCCCTCAGCCTGTTCTCGTACCGGTTGCCGGGGGCGTGGGTGCGGCGTTTGTGGATGATGGTTGCAGCGGTGGGGGCGATCATGTTTGTCGGGGCGTTATTCAGTACCAACGTTGTCAAAGCCCTGGAACAACGCCTGTACGATGACATTATTGTTTTCCGCCAGCAGACGGCCTATCAGAAGTTGATTCTCACACGCGGGCGGGGTAACGATGTACGGCTGTTTATCGACGGCAACCTACAGTTCAGCAGCCGCGATGAATACCGCTACCACGAAACACTCGTCCACGCGCTGATGGGTGCGGCGCGGGTTCGCGATCATGTGTTGGTTTTGGGCGGCGGCGACGGTATTGTTGCCCGTGAGTTGCTCCAATACGATGATGTGCAGACGATCACCGTTGTGGACCTGGACCCCGGCATGACGGACTTTGCTCGGTCTAACCCGATGATGCTTGAAGTCAATGCGGGGGCGCTAGATAACCCGCGTGTGACGGTCATCAACCAGGATGCCTATAAGTTCTTAGAAGAAACTGATCGCTTGTACAGCGCCGTGATCATCGACTTGCCGGACCCCAATAACGAAACACTTGCTAAGCTCTACAGCGCCCCGTTTTACCGCCTGCTGCATCACGCCATGACACCCGACGGCGTGTTCATGACCCAGGCAACATCCCCTTATTTTGTGCGACGGGCGTTCTGGACCATCGTCAATACGATTGAATCCGAGGGGTTTGAGATTGTGCCGTTAAAAGTGCATGTGCCGTCCTTCGGGGAGTGGGGATTTGTGCTAGCGTCGCCGTCCCGCCCGCCACAACTAACGCTGGACCCGTCAATTGAAACGGTCTGGCTCGATCAAACGCTGTTAGAAGCCGCTACGCTCTTTGACCCCGACACCGCCTACATGGAAACGGAAATCAACACACTTAACAACCCGGTGTTGCATCGGGCCTATAATAACGGCTGGCATGAGTGGTAATCATACCAGCCTCGTGACGACTCAGCCTGACCCCCACCCCGGCGCTAAAGCGCCACCCCTCGCCCACTATCGCCGCTTCAGCGGCGGGTTCAGCCATATTCACCCTTCTCTGATCGGCGTGTGTTCAAGCGAGGTATCTGAGTTGTAACAACTATTTTTGTGAAAATCTGTAACGACTCAGGTAGAGATTAGGATATCGTGGGGTTTCACCCCACATCCCACCCCTTTTTCCAGAAAAAGTGGACAAAAAGCGTCTATTTTGTCATCCAAGATAAAGGTTTAGACGCTTTTTGTGAAAATCAAAGATTTTCACAGCTAAAGTTTTGGTCAAGCTTTTGCAAAAGCCTGTGGGGGGTCGGGGGTGAAGCACCTGAGCAGTTACATTTTTACAAGGCACCACATACGCGACGACACACCAAACCCACAAACCCGGCGCTCTAGTCCAGGCGGACGGTAAACTGCGTAATCCCGTCTTTTTCGACCTGTTCGATGATGAACCCGCGTTTATCTGGGCGGAACCGTTGGGTGATCGTCCATACATAACCGTA
>DAOTUA010000101.1:0-13872 GCA_034437355.1 Anaerolineae bacterium
CCCCCCCCCCCCACCAACACCATAACCTGGCTACTTGCCACGTACAACAACACCAGAAACACCCCGAAAAACAACGTCGCTGCCCCCAGGTCCCGCTGCCAGACGAGCAACACCACCGTTAAACCCCACATCAAGATGATCGGCCCCAGGATGCGCGGCGAAAGCGCCAGCATCCCCCTTTCGCCTACGTCTAGCCCCTCCGCACGTAGCGCCGGGTATTGCTCCGCTAAATAACTGGACAGGAAAACCACCAGGATAATCTTCAATAACTCCGACGGCTGGAAAAACACCTCCCCGAACCCTAACCACAACTGCGGGGCTGCCGGGTTACCCGATGGGTTCGTTCCCAGTACAATCGTACTCACCAGCAACACCAAGCCGAACAACAATATTAAATACCGATATTCCCGTAACCACCGCAACGGCTCCGGGCGGAGCGCGATCACAAGCATCACCGCCAGCCCGATCACCATCCATAACGCCTGCCGGTTCGCAAAATTATAAATGTACGCATCCGACAACCGATCAATGGCCACCAGCCCCCACCCCGTTAGCACCATCGCCACCGAGAACAAAACCGGATCGCGATCCGGCAGGTGCTTCTCCAGCAAGATCACCCCCACCACCGCACACCCGGCCCATACCACCAGCAGCAGCCAATCCCCCACCCGGAACCCCCGCACCACCGCCAACGTTAGCAGGTTCAAGAACATGAACACCCCGCCCAGCACCAATACCAGGCGCTCTAACCGGCCACTGGTCGATAACGGCTCTTGCTGTTCCCAGGCCTTGCGGAGTGCCGAGATCATTTTATAGGTACTTGCCCACGATCAAATTGAGCTTTTCCCGCGCTTCATCCGAAATGTGATCGCGGTTGGTCGTGATCGCCAGCTTAACCGCGCTGTGGGCTGGGCGCTCTGCTGTCACATCCAACGCCGCCACTGCATCCGCTAGCGCCGCCTTCGCCGTTTCGATATTCCCGATTGCCGTTTTCATCACCTGCTCGACCGTTACCGCTTCCTCCGTTTCATGCCAGACATCGTAATCGGTCACATGGGCGATACAAGCATAGGCGATTTCCGCCTCCGCCGCTAAATACGCCTCCGGGGAAGTCGTCATGCCAATCAGATCACACCCCCAAGCCCGGAAGATTTTACTTTCCCCGCGTGTGCTAAAGCGCGGCCCCTCTACCGTGATGAACAGCCCGCCGTTGTGAGCCGTCCCGCCTACCCCCTGGATCGCCTCGTACAGTACATCACGCAGGTACCCGTCGAACGGGTCCGCTACGCCCACATGCGCCACCAATCCGCTATCCTCGTAAAAACTCCGATCCCGCCGATCCGACTTGGTATGGTCGTAAAGTTGGTCCGGTAATACCAGATGACCGGGCGCGTAAGCCTGCTGTAGCGACCCACACGCGCTCACCGCCACAATGAACCGCACACCGAGCGACTTCAGCGCGTAGATGTTCGCTCGGTAGGGGACCGTCGTCGGTGTATGGATGTGCCCCACCCCATGCCGGGGGATAAATGCCACGCGCTTTCCGCGTAGTGTGCCTACCATAATCGGGGCCGATGGCTTACCGAACGGCGTGTCGATGTCGTACTCCGTCCGGTCGCTAATCCCCGACATATCGTATAACCCGGACCCGCCAATAACGCCAATCTGTACCTGTTCTGTCATAAACGCTAATCCCTCTTACAATTGGTTACATTAGGTTAACTTCGCCTATAAAATCGACCGTGACGCCCCACCATCAACCGGGATCGCCACCCCTGTGACAAAAGATGCTGCCGGCGAACACAAGAACACCGCCACCTTTGCGAACTCCGTTGGGTTGCCAATCCGCCGGACCGGGTTTGCCTGGGCCGCCTTTTCGTATTCCGTGTCCGGGTCGGTGTCGTTTTGATCCGCCCGGCTCTGCATCAAGCTGACGACCCGTTCGGTGTCTGTCACACCCGGCAAAATGCTATTGACCCGCACCCCCGCCGGCCCGATCTCGTCTGCCAACGTCTTGGTTAGCCCAACCACCGCCGGGCGAATGCTATTAGAAAGCGTCAGGTTATTGATGGGCTGCTTGGCCGAAATCGACGTGACCGTTAACACCGCCGCCCGTTCGGACTGGCGCAGATGCGGCAACGCACACCGAATCAAATTCACCGCGCTCAAAAATGTGAGTTGGACCGCGCTTTCCCATTGGCCCTGGTCAAACGCATCGAACCCGCCCGCCGGCGGCCCGCCCGCATTGGTCACCAGAATATCTAACCCGCCGAGCATCCCCACCGCTGCTTCGACCATCGCCGCTGCCGCCGCGTTATCCGCCACATCTGCCGCCAGCGCATGGACCGTATGGCCCGTCACCGCCTGGATGCGGTCCGCCGTCGCCTGTAGTGTATCCGCGTTGCGGCTGTTAATCACCACCTGCGCCCCCTCCGCGCTGAAGGCTTCCGCTGTCGCTGCCCCTAACCCCTGGCTAGCTGCCGTTACCAGTACCCGTGCCCCTGCTAAGCCTAAATCCATATTAACTAAGACTCCAACTCAATCCGAAAATGTAAGCTACCAATATTGATAATGTCATCATTGGTCACGATCACCGGCTGATTGATCGGCATCCGATTCAAACTGGTACCGTTGCGGCTCCCTTGGTCCTCCAACCACCAGACCCCGTTACGCAGGGCAACCACGGCATGATCACTGCTGGCAAACTGATCATCTACCCGGATGGTGTTGGTTGGGGCACGCCCTAAGGTTGTTGTCGGTAAGAGGGGGTAAACCTCGCCAGTGGGCACATAGTTATCGTCCACATCTTGCAGCCGCACCAGGTATCCATACACCCGCCGCGCCGCCTCGACTTCCGCCGCCGCGCCGCGATAATCGCGCCAGATAACAACGAACAATGTTCCCATTAAGGCCAACAACACCCCCGCCGACAACACCCGTAGCCCGAATAATACAACGGTTGCCGTCATCAATTAGATTTCCCCCGGCGCTACTGGCGGCATATCGACGGTGCTATTCTCGTTATCATCCTGTGCTTCTAGGTAAACCACACGCACGCCACCCAACCGGATCACATCGCCATTAACCAACTGATGCTGCTGTATTTGCTGGTCGTTGACAAACGTCCCGGTGCTGCTCTGCACATCAAATAACGTGAACCGCCCGAAGCGCAATCGTACCTGTGCATGGTGCCGTGACACATGCTTATCTTGCAGCACAATATCGTTATCCAGGTTACGCCCAATCGTCATCATCGTCTGGTTTAATGGCACAATCCGATCCTTAATTACCAGTGACGCATCAACCGGGGGCGGTGGCTCGTGCGTCACCTGGACACGCTCCAGTATATGGGTCGAACTCACCGAATCGCTGGTGTGGATCGCTTCGATCTGGATCGTCTCGTTGGCTAAGCCCGGCTTGGGTTGAATATCGATCAACGGCGTCACCTCCAACCGATACCCCGCCCCAGTCGCCAATTCCAACATATACTCACTTAAGATCGCTGGCAGGTTGGGCCGATGTGCTAGCAGATGATGAGCCGTATCTTCCCCAAGCCAGATCGTAAAATGATCTGGCGCTATTGGGCGCGGATCGTCATTCGCCGCCGGGTGCAGGTTGCTTTCCATGCTACGGGCCAATTGTAACGCGATGTCTTGCGCCCGCACTTTCCGACCAAATAACCGAGTAAACGCACCCTCGATGAGTTGCTCCAATTTGGTTTCTAAATTTGCGATGTGCTTATCTCTCATAAGCCGCATTATAGCCCACGCTAAGCAAACATGACAATGCGTGGTGCCGGGCCAGCGCGTTAAATCTGCGGGGGGATGCCGAAAACACCGGTAACTTGGGCTGGCGCATGAAAATTTTCTGGTATGTGTAAAGGTGTTTTGTAGTGGCGCAACGCCGTGTGATCCCGTTTGGGTGGCAAGCTGAGTAGTTACAAGACCATAAGGATTCAAAAAGTAGGGTCATAGCGGGCTGTGCCCTGGGTTCACCACGCTGAACCCCTACAATCACGGTTTTTTTGGTAAAGTTCACGATATGCGTTTCGGGGAACAGCGGCGGCTGCTCCCCGATAACCTGCTAGGCCCACAGGTTGTTTATATCCCGATTTAATTTTCTCCAACCGGGGTTGCGACCGCATCAGTCACCGGGTTGTACACGTATTGCGGTTCCAATGGTACATGCTGGGGCCAGTTGTCCCCGCGTGTGATCGCGTTGGTTTCTTCGCTGGTGATCTCCTCTAGCCACTCGTTAAAGGCGACGGCCTGAGCGCGATCAAGTTCATTTTCGGTCATTTCGCGCTCTTCACGCTCCCGGACCTGAATGATGTGAAACCCGAATTGCGATTCTACCGGGCCGTATGTCTCGCCGATGGGGGCTTCTAGCACCGCATCGCGGAACTCCGGCACAAAGTTGGTCGCCGGGGACCAGTCCAATTCGCCACCGCGCCCCCCAGACCCGGTATCCGTAGAAACCGCCCGCGCCAGGTCCGCGAAGTTTTCGCCTTCCTCAAGCGCATCGATCACCGCTTCGGCTTCCGCTTCCGTTTCGACCAGGATATGCCGGGCATTAACGTAAGTTGTCTCCGCCGAGATGTCCGCCGAGATGTCCGCTTCTAGCGCGTCTAACAACGCCTGGTACTCGAAGTACCCGCGCACCGTTTCTTCGCTCAAGTCCGCTTGGCGCTGGGCCGAATCGTAGAAGCTCTCTACACGTTGGTTAAACTGCTCCTCGCGCTCGGCAATCGTGCGTGTGGGTTGGGCGGTCGCTGTTGGCCGTGGCGTACTCGTCGGGACCGCCGTTGGGCCGTCCGGTGTCGGTTCCTCGGTGGCCTCTGCCAGCGGGGTTGGTGTCGGCTCCGGTGTGTTTGTCGGGCGTGGGGTACTCGTTGGGGTGGGGGATACAAACGGCGTCGGCGTATCGGACGGGACGGTGGTTGCGGTCGGTTCGGTCGCCGTATCTGTCGGGGCTGGGCGGTTAAAATTGAAGAAGCGTTCCACCTCACGCTCAATCACGTCCGGGTCGATCTCAATCCCGCGCTCGGCGGCTACCTGCCGGACGATCTGCTCCTCGATCATGTCGTTTAACACCCGGACACCCAATAATTCCGGCTGCCCGCTGATCTCTTGCCACCATGTCCCATAAGGTTCTTGCTGGAGCAGTTGGTTCGGGTCTTGGCCTAGTTCGACCAGCACCCCCAGGTCTAAGTTAAATCGCTGGTTGAGGATCGCACGCTCCAGCCGCACCCGTTCCTTAAATTGCGCCACCGTGATCGGTTCACCGTTTACAGATGCGACCTGTTGACGCGGCACAATCACTTGTTCCCATAATAGCGCCCCGCCCACCAAAACCGCCAGCAGTACCACCACGCCGATCACAATCGCGACGATCAACCGCTGCAACGCCGCCTCATCATTCAGGTTTCCCCGTAGCTGGCTGATTAAATTCCCGCCAGATGCGATCTCCTCGCCATCTTCTGCTCGCTTCTTCTTGGGTAAACCTGTGGTATTACGCTTTGCCATAATTTTGTTTACCTTCCTGGTCCATAAAAGAAGGGGCACCGCCAGCTTATGCCAACCATGCCCCCATATGCTATCGCTCTTCGAGTTTACATTAAATGTTAGTCGTCGGAGATCACGAAGGGCAACAGCGCCAGATGCCGTGCCCGTTTGACCTCACGTGCAAGCTGACGCTGGCACCGGGCACAATTGCCAGATTGCCGCCTCGGTTTGATCTTACCCGTCTCCGTGATATGGCGGCGTAGCGTATCGACATCCTTATAGTCGAAACACTTCCCCTCCGGGCAATACTCACGACGACGGCGGCGGCCCCGGCGTCCCGGTCGATCCGAACCGTCGTTACTGCGATTGTTATCTCTTTTGTCGTTGTCACTCACAAGATGTTCTCCCTCGGTTATTTGCTGGGTGTCAATAGGCGCGGCGGCTTGCTAGAAAGCATAATCTTCGACTTCCTCGTCGCCGGGCAAATCCTCATCTTCGTCATTGACGTAAGCTGGGCCGTATTCGCTCAGTACGATCATCTCATTGGCAACAATTTCGGTACGGAAGTGCTTTTTGCCGTTCTCATCTTCCCACCCGCGCGTTTGGATGCGCCCCTCTAAGTACACTTGCTGGTTTTTGGTAAGCTGAGACTTACAAATTTCCGCCAGTTTACCCCAGGCAACCACGTTGAACCATTCGGTTTCCTCACGTCGTTCCCCTTTTTGAGTTTTCCAGCTGCGGCTCACTGCCACACTAAAACTTGTGACAGGCTTCCCCGACGGTGTGTACCGCATTTCGGGGTCCCTGCCGACCATGCCAATAATCAGTACCTTATTCAAGCCACGTGCCATGCTTCGCCTCGCGCTTCTATTTCTCCTGACGAATCACCAGGTAGCGCAGGATAGCAGAGGATAGCTTGATATTTTCTTCGATTTCGGGTAATTCGGCGGGGTCGATGTCGGCATCCATAAACACATAGTAGCCATCTCGCTGCCCGTCAATCTCGAAGGCCAGCCGGCGCTGCCCCCATGTGTTGATCCCGACGACCTCACCGCCTGCGTCTTCCTCGATCCAGCGTTTCACCTGGTCTACGGATTCGTCAATAACTGCCTGGTTGGGGTCCATGCGTATGATAAACGCAATTTCATAGCTTCGTTTCATTAGGGTATTCCTTTCCTTGGGTTTGCCCTATGCACTGCATAGAACGGAAAGAGCGATAGTTGAAAACGTTCTGCATACTACAAAAGCGGACAGTATTATTCAAGGGCAGCATTTGGGTTGCGTCCCAACGCCAACCGCGAGCTTGCCAGCGATAACGCCACCGTTAACCAAAATAACGTAATCGGAGCCTGAAAATCTAACCGATAAAAGTACATATCCGCGATGCTCGTTACCAACACGGTCAACAACCCAGCATGGTATCCCAACAAAATTGAACTCAGCGCCTCGTCCCCCTTTGCCCGCTGCCACGCTCGCCACCCATAGACGAACACCCCTGCCATCACCGCCAAGAACAATCCCAGCCCAATCAACCCAATCGTATTGGCAATGATCAAATACATGCTTGCCACACTCGTATATAAATTGCGGCTCGGTGTACCCGTGAACCCCACCCCAAAAAACGGATATTGTTGTATCAAACGGATCGAATCCGAATATTCCCCAAAACGCATCAGCACCGCCGGGTCCGCATTACGCCCGGCAAATGCCGTCAAAAACCGTTCGATGTAAAATTGCGTCTGCGGTAAAAATAACACCATCACCAGCCCGGCCCCCATCATCCAGAACAACACCCGATACCGCAACAGCGCGATCAACATCAGCCCCGCCACAAACCCGACCATCGCCGCCCGCGAAAATGTCAACAACATCGCCACCACCACCAGCCCCCACACCGCCAACGTCAGCCAACGCCACTTTAAGACCGGTCGCTTGGCGAAAATCTGCGGCGTGATCATACTCGCGAAGATTGCCAGCGCCCCGCCCAATACATTCGGGTCTACCCATGTTCCAATCGCCCGTTCTGCCAGCGCCCGGTTATCCTCCACATAACGGATCACCCCACCATCCGGGTACCCGATCCGCGCCAAACGCACCAGTTGGCGCTCGACAAACGCATCCGGCAGCGCCCATAACACAATTGCCCCCGCCGCCTGCGCCCCCACCAACAAAATAATCAACAGCACCAGCCGCCGTAACGTCGCCGCATCCCGGATGACATCTACTAAGATATAAACCAACCCGATAGCTAGCAACGTTTCCGCAAATTGCCGCAGAATATTATTTGTCGGTGCGCCATAGCGCATCCCCAGCACAAACGCAAAAACGAAATACGCCGCATAGATCGTCAACAACACATGCACCGGGGACCCCTGCAAGGTCCCCCGCTGGCCCGTCACCCACTGTAAAACATAAATGAGTACAAACGCGCCTAGCGTTATATCCAATAGCGTAGGCGTTAGCACCACCTTAAACGGAGCCGTCCCGAACGGTAAGACCATCATCGTGATCAGCGTCCCGTACAACGCCGCCCGAACATCCGTCAGCACATATAGCCCACCCAACAAGCCGACCAACCCCGCCGCCGTCACCACCGGGCCGATATACGCCACCGCCAAGCCAATACCCCCCGCCACCCCACCGATCAACAAGCCGACCAACACGCCGTACACGCGCCGATCTAACGCTAGCACCCACTCTTGTACCGGGTTAGTTGTCTGCATTTTGCCTCCGTCCGATTACCAACTTTATCAGCCCAAACACACCCAGCCCAACCCACGTTAGCAGGCTCAACCCTGCCCCAACCCGAAACGAAACCGGATCGTAGCTCAGCATGATAACGTGTTCCCCGGCCGGGATTTCTACGGCACTAAAGCCACCATACGCCCGCAAGATTCGGGCTGGCTCGCCGTTGCGGGTCGCCTGCCAGCCGGGGTAGTCTGGGTGAGCCAGTGTCAGGATTGCGTTATCGGGTGTGTCTACTGTCACCGTGAACTGCTCCGGTGCAAACTGCGTGACCGTCGCCGTGCCGCCGTCCGGCGGACCATCGGGCAGATCAACCGACGGCGGAACGCGCAAGATCACGCTCTCACGCGGGTTGTACGCCGGGGCCGCCAGCAACGCCCGTGCGAACTCGTCACTATCTACCACATCTGCCGCATACACCAGATGCGCGAACGGGCGTGGGTCCGCCAACTCGTGCAAGTTCACCGCCCCGTATTGATCCGCCCCAGATGCGATCACCTCACCCGCAATCGGTAAATCTTCCCACCCGCTATACACGTATTCTACCGCGTTTAACTCCCAGAACACCGGGTTGATCTCGAACGCTGCCGGGGTAGCAAAGGGCGGCTGCTGTAACTGATACAACCCATCCAGGAACAACGGGCTGATCCCCCGCGCATCGTACACCCCATACAGACTACCATAATTTGCCGTCAAGCCACGGAAGCCGTCTA
Organism: Anaerolineae bacterium; assembly: GCA_034437355.1. Lineage (GTDB taxonomy): Bacteria > Chloroflexota > Anaerolineae > Aggregatilineales > Phototrophicaceae > DAOTTY01. Next base: position 8,963 of record DAOTUA010000101.1, read on the forward strand.
CCCGCACCACCCGCCCCGCCGTTGGCATGACTGGCGCGACTAACGGCGGCGCGGTCATCGCCACCTGATCCACTGGCGGTACATCGTCGTAATTACTCGCCGCATCCATCGTCACACTGAACAACTCGAACACCAACAGGCCGATCACCGCCACCCGCAACGCCACCGACCCCGCCGGAGCCAAACGCAGCGCCGCCCATAGCCCGATCAACACCATCGGCGCGAACGCCAGCGCCCCAATTGCGGCCCCGTAATTCGCCGGGAAGCCAACCCACAACAGCACCCCCGCCCCAAAGATCACCCCGGTTATCCTCAGCGCCCAGCCCACTACCAGACGCGCCGCCCGGCTCAGATCGGCTGACCATGCCAACGCCGCCCCATATCCCGCCAGGATCGCCAGCCCATGCGCCACATAGAACGCCGCCCGTTCTTGCCCCCGGAAGAAGCGCAACCCCGGCAGCGCGTTATAAATCGCCGGGAAAAAGGCGGTATTCCCGCCAAAACTCCACATCAACCCGACCGCGACCACCCCCAACCAGAACCACACCGCCCGGTTTGCTCGGCTGATTGCCAAACCCACCAGCCCGACCCCCGTTAGGCCGACGTACAACGGCGAGAACAGGCTGACCACGCCCGGATACATCATCTGCACCACATCCTGTAACGGGAACCCATTGGTTTTCCCCGCGTACCCCATCCCAGATCGCGCCGTCTGCGCCAGGTATTCGGCCCCTGGGAACAACGTCACCGCTGTTACCCCCACCGTGATCCCCCCGAAGAACACCACACCTTGTACCAACCGCCTCCATCCGAATTGCCCCTGTTCCCACAGCCGGAACACAAAATAAGCCACGCCCAAATACGTCAGAAACCACGCCGTTTGCGGATGCCCCGCCAGCCACGACAGGCCCAAAGCCAGCCCCGCCAACGACAGCACGCCATAATCGATCCCGTCTGTTTTAACGGCCCCATGCAGGCCCAAGATCACCATCGGCAGCCACACCCCCGCCTCTAATAACGCCAGTTGCAACGGCGGATACCCGCCAAGATATCCGCCATACCCCCCGACAATCGCCGCCGTCACCCCGCCCCACACCGACCCCGTTAACCGGCGTACCAGCGCATACATCACCACCGTATACCCTAGAATATGCGCCAACGCCTCCAGTTGCAGCGCGTGGTAGCTCCAACCACCCGCTAACCGTGCTAACCCCACCGTTAGCAACCGAGGCGGGTAAAAGGCCGCCGCTTGCGTATCCGCCACGAACGGCAAACCGCTGTTATTGTACGGGTTCCACAGCGGAACCTCGCCCGCCGTCAATCGCTCGTACTGATACGCCCCGAACGCCACAAACTGCCCGGAAAAATCCCCCTGCTTAAACGATGCCCGATCCGCCTCTATCGGTGTCAGCACCCGCCAGAAAAACAGCGCCCACAACATCACCAGCACGATGATCGCGATCCCATCTGGCGATAGGCGACCTGTGCGGCGCATCGTTACTGCCCTGCTTGTGCGGGTAAGACGCGCACCCGACTAAGATAAAAGTAGTTATTTGCCATGCCCCCATCTGGCGTGACCACGCGCAGCCGGTCGAAAATATCCCCATCCTGCATGTTGTAAAACCCGATCTCCACCTCATACGGCAACGGATCGGCATCAGCATTGATCGTAAACGTATGCCTATCTTCGATGATTTCGCCCACCTCCCAGGTCGATGTCGGGCGCGTCCAGCCGACCGGTTGCGCGTCCGACCCGCCCACAATGCTAAAGGTCGTCCCCTGGATCACATGCACAAACACCACAAAATCCTCTGGGATCGCCTCTTGTGCTTGCCAATATAGCGTGACCGTCATTTCCTCACCTTGCCGTGGCGTTAATGTCGAATACTCATAGCCGACGAGCGCGATCCGATTGTCAAAGTTGATGTTGATCGGGTTGGGTAGCGAGCTATCCGTGTTTAGCGGCTCTATCGCCACCGTCCCGACCTGGACCCGTTCGTCGCTGTTGTGGTTTAGCCGCATCCGTTCACCCGTCTCTAAATGATACCAGCCGACCATCACATTTAAGGCCGACGGCGCATATACCCCACGCGGAATATCAACCACCAGCGGATTGACCCACGCCCGGCCCGGCTCCATGTTGGATGTCCCGAATAACCCTTGCCCCGGATACACATCACGCTGGGCCACGATGACCCCCGCGTCTGTCTCCAGGTGGACAAACAAGCTCCAATTGCGATCAAATGCCTCGGTGAGTTGCCAATGGGTATTCAGATGCACAAATCCCCCAGGTTGCACCGGATCGGTTTGTACGCCCGCCGCCAACAACCCGACCGCGCCCGGCGCATCGGCTGGCGCAAAGACCACCTGAGCTTGCCCGACCGTCTCCGGTGGAGGTGGCGGCGTATACATCGGGCGGATAACCACAAACGGGGCCATCAACGCCACCGCTGCGAAGTACCCCACCACGCCGCCCCCCAGCGCGTAACGCCCCCACGCCCGGAAGGGCCACAACAGCCCAACCGCCATCCATACGGAAATGCTGCTGAGCGCCACAAACACCAACCGCCCCTGTGAAGCCGGTGTGATCGCCGTCCAGCGCACATACGATACAAACGTGATCGCTATCCATACCAGCGTCACAGCGACCATCAACCACCAGCGCCCATGCTTGGCCCGTCGCGCTGCGACCCCGATCAAATATACAACCGCGCTTATCAGCGCCACCCCACCCACAATATTAAACCCGGTATACGTCCAATCCGGCAGCGGCACGTTGACCCCGCCGAAGAACCCCCAATACGCTTGCAAAAAACTAAAACGCTCCGCCCAGAGTTGTTCTGCATTCGCCGGGATCAAGCGCCGCCCGACAATATCCAAAAACCGATTCAGCCCGGTTGGGTCGCCATATAAACGCCAGTTACGAATATACCACCAGGCCGCGATCAAATTCGCCAACCCCCCACTGATCACCCCGCCGATGATAAACGGCCTCCAATCACGATAACGCACACTCAAGATCAACAACACCGCCGCCACAATCACCGTCATAAACCCGATGCTGCCCTTGCTCAGCAACCCGGCCCCCACCACCAACCCCAACACCACATACTGCCGGGTCGTCGGCGCGGTGTCTTGCCGAAACAACCGCACCAGTAATAACGTGATCAAATTACCGAGCAAATTACTCAGCGCATCGTTGTTGACCGACCCGTGAATAAACAGGAACATCGGCAAAAACGCGACCAGCGCCGCCGCCAACAACCCGACCGCCTCCCAATCCGGAAACAACTCGCGCCCCAGCAAATACGTCACGTAAACCGTCCCCGCCCCCAACGCCACCGACAAAAACCGCACCAGATGCACCGCTAACGCCGTCCCCCCCCACGGGAAACGCTCTAAATCCGGGCGATGCACCATCATATTCGCGTTGCGATCCGGTAAAATGACTCCGATATTGGAATGTGGGTTCACCTGCCGCACCTGCTCTAAATCCGACGTATCGATCCAAAACGTGAGCGCCGCCCCGATCATATAATATAACGGTGGTTGACTACCTTCTTGCCGCCACGCCCCGATATTGCCCGCATCTTGCACTGGCAGCGATCCGTTATCCGCAATGTATTTGACCATCGGGTAATGCCACAACTCATCAGACACTTCAAACAACGGCGATACCACGCTGTACGTCGTCGCCAGCACCACATACCCGATCAAAATCGCTGCTAACAGTCGGTTTTTCAAAAGGCACTCTCTATGATCTCGCGGTAAAAAGATCGATAAGCCGTTACGATCCCAGTCCACCCGAACACCGCCCGCAACTCGGACGCCCCCGCCCGTAACGTATCCCTCATCGCTGGCCTGTTATATAGGCCGATTAACGCCTCGGTCAAGGCCGGAACATCCCCTGGCGGCACCAGGCGCATATTTACCCCGTCCTTAAATGCCGGCACGTCCACCGCCGGCGTCGTCGTCACGATGCACGCTGCCTGCGCAATCGCCGATGTTAAACTGCTACGGCGATACGATGCCCCATCCCGGAATGGCAGCACGACCGTATCGGCGCTGCGCAAATAACCGCCCACCTCGGCGTCGTCTAAATACCCGGTCCACCGCACACGCTCGGATAACCCCTCCGCTTCGATCAACCGTTCCATATCGGCTTGATAGGCCGTGTTCGTCGGATCACTGCTCCCCGTTCGTTCCCCGATCATCACCAGCCGCGCCCGCACCCCCGCCACCCCTAACGCTGCCAGGCTCCGCAGCAGCACATCCAATCCCTTCGAGTGATTCGCAAACCCGAAAAACGCCAGTACAAACTCATCCGGCCCCGCCCCTGAAAACGCCCGTGCATCTGCTGCACTCCCCGCCCCCGTCCGGATACCACTTCCAATTGGGATTAAGCGCGTCCGTGGGTTATGGATACGCAACCGGGCTGCATCTTCCTGATTTGTCGCCACCACCCCCACCGATCCCTGCGCCAGTTGATTCACAATCCACGGGCGCAACGGCCCCGCCTTCGGGAACAAATACGGGAAGCGCAGATCGTGGAACGTCGTCACCACCAGGGCTACCCCCCGCAGCGCACCCGGTAACCCATGAATAAACGGCGACATCCCATAGGCCGCTGTCTGATAGTGCATATTCACCACATCCAGCCCGTGTTCTTGCGCCCAACCCCGCACCTGCCACAACATCCCCGGCCCCCATCGCCGTACCATGGGGTGATGGCGCACCCCGTCGATCTCCGCTGTCCCCTGAATATCCGTCAGCACATGCACCACATCCCCCGCCCCCGCCAGATGCCCCGCCAGTATATGAACCTGCGTTGCGATCCCGCCCGTCATTGGCGGGTACTCACCGCTGATTAGCCCGATCCGCATCTTATAACCCGGCCCGGAGTATCTGCC
>DAOTUA010000102.1:0-6372 GCA_034437355.1 Anaerolineae bacterium
GTTGTCTTGATCGTATCCATAAAAATGCAGGCCCAAATTTACAAACAAGATTATTTCATTTCTAGCCATTATACCCTATAACTTGGGATGTATTCCGAACAATCTTCGCCTCGAACATGACCCTCAGCGAGAGTGGTGTTTTTACTTTGGCCAATCGTCAGTCGTTTTTTTACCTCATCATATTTGCTTACCAGGTAAGCAAACGGTGGATGAAGTTCTAAGCGCAGAATGGCCCCGCTTTTGTCAACAATGACCTTCTCAATAATGAAATTCAACATTTTCTATTGTTTATCTGATGAAAGTGTATCATACAATGCCATCAAGTTGTTGAAGATATCGAGCGCCGGATGCATTTCAAGTTGGTGCAAAAGCCCTGCCCGCGCTAACAGGGGCATCGCATCAAATTTTTCTAGGCGCTGTTGAGTAACGACTCAGGTAGCCTGCTTGAATCCCCCACCTATCCCATAGGAATCAAGTTAAGGCAAGTGCCAAAGGCACGTTTGGGAGAGGGGTGTGGGGTGAAACGCCACCAATCGCTAAAGCGGGGATAGCGGGTTGAGGGGCTTGACATTTCTCGACGCACATCCTAACGTTATGGGCATCATTTGAAAACATCCAAAGGCGATGACGGAGACAGTCCGTAACACCCGCACCAACAGGGAGCTTGCGCCATGGACTGAGAGCGCAGGCAGGCCCGCTGCTTACGGAATTCCCTCCCTAGCCGACAGGTGAACACCCCTCCGTGTTAGTAGCCTGCTCCGTATCCCCGGCGTTATCGGGCAACCGAGCTGGGTACACGTCCGCGTGTGCCAAGCAGGGTGGTACCGCGAAGCGTTTATCCGGCGCTCTCGTCCCTGTGTGTGGACGAGGGCGCTTTTTAATTTTCAGGGAGAATATAACCACCAATGACCATGTTAGATGAACTCGAAGCTGTACATCAACAAGCCCTGGCAGCCCTGGACGACATCGCCACCAGCGACGCGCTCCATGAGTGGCAATCGCAATACCTGGGCCGTAAGGGGACCGTCACGCTGATGCTGCGCAAAACCGGCGAACTCCCGGCGGAAGAACGCCCGGCCTTCGGCAAACGCGCCAACGAGATCAAGACGCTATTAGCCCAAGCCTACGACCAACGCGCTGCCCACATCGCAGAGCAAGAACTGGCTGCCGACCTGCAAGGGGGCGAGGTAGACATCACTTTGCCGGGCCGCCGTCGCAAGATCGGCGGGTTGCATCCTTCGACCCAAACCCTGCGCGAGTTCTACCGCATCTGGGGTGATATGGGCTTCCAGGTGTTCCGCAGCCGCGAAGTGGAGGATGACGACACCAACTTTACCTTGCTCAACATCCCACCCCACCACCCAGCCCGCGATATGCAGGATACGTTCTACACCACCGAGGATAATATCATCTTGCGCACGCACACCTCGCCGGGGCAAATCCACGCGATGCACGAGCTAGGCGAGAGTGGCTCGCAGCCGATTCGCGTGATCTTACCGGGGATGGTCTACCGCTACGAGCAAATCACCGCCCGCAGCGAAGTTCAGTTTAACCAGGTAGAGGGGCTAGCCGTTGGCAAAAACATCACCATGACCGATCTCAAAGGGACTATCGCCGCTTTTGCCCAGCGGTTTTTCGGGGCCGGGGCACAAGTCCGATTCCGGGCGTCGTACTTCCCGTTCACCGAGCCGAGCATGGAAGTCGATGTCGAATGTTTTTTATGTGGCGGCAAAGGCTGTAACGTGTGTAAGTACACCGGCTGGCTAGAGATCGCCGGTAGCGGCATGGTCCACCCGACCGTGCTAGAGAATGGCGGCTATGACCCGGCCCAGTGGAGTGGCTTTGCCTTCGGGATGGGGCCAGAGCGCATCACCATGTTAAAACACGGCATCACCGATATTCGCTACTTCTGGGGCAACGACTTACGCTTCCTCGATCAATTTTAACTATCACAGGAAAAAAGAGATACGATGCTAATACCTATAAGCTGGTTAAAAGATTACGTCGAAATTGACATCCCGGTAGAACTGCTAGCGGAAAAGATGACCGCCGCCGGGTTAGAGGTCGCGGCGTTGCACTATGTGGGGTTGCCCCAAACCGAAGTTGAAGGCGTTCGGATGCCGCCATCGGATCATCTGGTATGGGACCGCGACAAATTGCTGTTAGGGGCCGTGCGCGAGGTCAAACCGCACCCGGACGCCGACCGTCTGGTTTTGGCGATGGTCGATTACGGCGGCGACCAACTCGAACAGTGTGTGACAGGCGCACCCAATCTGTTTGACTACATCGGGCAGGGCGAGCTAAACCCGCCCATATGGACCGCCTTTGCCGCTGAAGGTGCGGAAGTATGGGACGGACACAGCGACGAGCCGAAACGGATGATCTTAGAGGGGCGAGAGCTACGCGGCATCTACAACAAGAGTATGGTCTGCTCGGAGAAAGAACTCGGTATCTCTGACGAACACGAGGGGATCATCCTGCTGCACCAGCCGCCCCAAAACCATGCCGGCGACCCCTACCCCCCCGGCACCCCGTTACAGGACGTGTTCGGGGATGTGATCATCGAGATCGAACTGACACCCAACCTGGCCCGCTGTTTTAGCATTATCGGCGTTGCTCGCGAAGTCGCCGCGCTGCTGGATAAAGACGTACAGTATCCGTCCTATGAGATGATCATGGAGGGGGCCGGCATTGATGGTCAGGTCGGAATTGATATTCAAGACCCACAACTTAACCCACGTTTCACACTGGCCCTGCTCCGAGATACCACCGTGCAGCCCTCCCCGGAGTGGCTACAGTGGCGCTTACGGGCTGTCGGGCAGCGCCCGATCAACAATGTGGTCGATGTAACCAACTACATCACATTCGAGATCGGCCAGCCGCTTCACGCTTTTGATTACGACAAGCTCAAGGCCCGCGCCAACGGAAACGCCCCGACCATCATCACCCGCCTACCACAAACCGACGAAACCCTGACAACGCTAGATGAGGTCCGGCGGGAGTTAGAGCCACATAATATCCTGGTGTGCGATACCGCCGGGGTGCTTAGCCTGGGTGGGATCATCGGCGGTGCGGAAACCGAGATCGATGAGAACACCACCAACGTACTGCTAGAGGCGGCGGCCTGGAACTTTATCAACATCCGCAAAACCCAACAGTCGCAAAAGATATTCACTGAGGCCAGCACGCGCTTTAGCCGGGGCGTGCATCCCTCACAGGCTATCCTTGGCTTGCAACGCGGGATCGAACTCATGCGACAGACGGGCGGCGGGCAGATCGCGGCGGGTGTGGTTGATGAATACCCGGCCCCACCGCAACCCGTTGAGGTCGAGTTACCGATTGCCGAGGTCCGGCGTATCATGGGGATGGATATTCCGATTGAGGAAGCGGTCGATATTCTGCACCGCTTAGAGTTCGGCGTAGAGATGGCAACCGATACGCTCCGGGCCGTTGTGCCAGATTATCGGATGGACATTAGCCCGGGTATCGTCGGGCAAGCGGATTTAATCGAGGAAATCGCCCGCATCTACGGTTACGACAACATCCCAACGACTATTATTGCTGACGCCATGCCGCCCCAACTAGGTAACCCAGAACTCCAGCAGGAAGAACATCTGCGCGACCTGCTAGTGGCTCTCGGCTTCCGAGAAAACATTAGCTATCGCTTCACCACCCCGGAACGAGAAGCGCAACTCGTCCCCGCCGATCAGCCGTCTAGCCTGCCCGATGCCGATTACGTGGTGATGGCCAACCCCATCGCCGCCGATAAAACCGTGTTGCGGCATACGCTACTGGTCAACCTACTAGAAAATGCCGTCGCCAACGCTCGCTACCAAACCCGACAAGCCGTTTTTGAGATCGGCAACGTCTACCTGAAGCGTAAGGCCTCGCTGCCAGACGAACCGCGCAAACTCGGTATCCTGCTAACGGGAACCCGCCTGCCGTTGGATGATTGGAGCGATCCTGTCGATCACGTTATGGACTTTTTCGATATGAAGGGCGTAGTTGAGGGCCTGATCGCCGGGCTGCACATCCCAGGGGCAAGCTACCAACGCAGCGATCACACCACGCTACACCCTGGGCGCAGCGCGGCGTTAGCGGTTGGCGGGGAGATCGTCGGGCACTTTGGCGAGTTACACCCGCGTGTGGCGAAAGCCTTCGAGCTAGACACAACCACCCCGGTGATGCTCGGTGAGTTCGACTTACACGCGCTGTTACGGGCCAGCACCACACATAAGGTGACACCTTTAGCCGTGACGCCGCCCGTGTTACAGGATATTGCGCTGGTGGTGGATGCCGACACCCCCGCCGCCGAGATCGAACGGGTGATCCGTGATGCTGGCGGCGAGCTACTGCGCGACGTGCGCCTGTTCGATATTTACACCGGCGAGCAAATCCCGGCGGGTAAAAAGAGCATCGCCTACAGCCTCACGTACCAAAAAGAAGGTGAAACGCTCACCGACAAGCGCGTCGCCAAGGTCCATAAGAAGATTGTGAAGGCCGCTAAGAAGAAACTCGGCGCAGACCTACGCGCCTGACCTAACCGCGCAGGTGTCGTGCTAACCACGTTAGCAACAGGTCCTCAAAATCCGGGCGGGCGCTGATCATCGCTGCGCCTTGCCCGGCGTCATCAAACGGCTGGAACTGCACCACGCCCAACCCGGCGGCGGCGGCCTGCTGTGCCGCCCGGAACCGCCCAGCATCCGTCCGCGAGGCGCTCACCAGCAACGGGCGATCACCGTAGCGCCCGGCCTCCAGCGCCAGGCCATCCGTTGGCGGGATGCTGAGCAGACCCAGCACATCGCAGCGCCGGTCGATCACACACCCGCGTAACGCCACTAACGCCCCGTTATCCTCCCCAATCACGGCGATCCGTCCGGGGTCCAGCCGCGCCGCATCCCCCTGAGCCAGATCGGTAAACGACCCTAGTACCTGCACGAACTCGGCAGTTGTCAGGTCCGGCGGAACGGCGATCACAAGCGTAATGTAGCCGTTGGCCTCCAGCGTGCGCGGGAAGTTGCCCCACACTTCGCGCTGTTCGGCGACCAGCACCACCCCCGGCGCACGGATTGGCACATCCGCATATAAGGCCCCGATCAGCACGTCGTCACCTTCGGTTGTAATCTGTACGATCTGTACGCCATTACTACCTTCTGATGTGATGGCTAGCGGCGGTAAGTCAAGCGAGTTCGGTAACGCGGCAGCGGTCGCACCAGATGACCCGGTGCGGTCCTCAAAGCCAGCGGGTAGCTCGGTCGGTGGGAGTGGGATCACGTTATCGGTCGGGGCCAGGGTTGCCCCGCTTAGCGTTCGAGTTGGCGTGACCGTCGGTACAGCGATAGTCTGGCATCCGGCTAACAACGCCATCAATAACAGTAAGGGATAACGTAACTGGGGCAAGCGGGTTACACGCGCTTTTCGGTGGGTTGGCATGGGGCTACTCTGGGGAAGCTAACACGATCATACGGGGGCAACCGTCCTCGAAGGGCGATCCGTCCAGATCGCCGTACATCACATCGAGCCGGAAGCCGGTCAGCTTGAGCAGCAATTGCACCTCATACGGGAAGAAGTAGCGAAACACTTTGGGCGCAATCGTCCGTTTGACCTCGCCATCACCGCCGATCTCATCGTAAATCCACATGACGCGCATCGTTTGCGTGGCGCGATCCAGCGTTGAGACGGCCTGCTGCAACACCATATGTCCGTTATCTGGCAGGATAAACGTTCGCTCCAGCGTGATGGCGTCGCTGTCGGGCGTGGCGAACATCTCGCCGGCGTTGGGCAGGTCTAGCACCAGCAGGCCATCACTGGTGATGAGCGCCCGCATATGCCGCAGTAAAGCCAATTGATCGGCCTGTTGGTGGAAGTGCATCAGCATGTTATACGTCAGCAGGACCATCGAAAAATACGCTTCTGGTAGCGGGTGGGTGATGGCGTCGCCCTCATGTAAGGTCAGGTGGGGGTAGGCGTTCGGCTCGTGTTCGATGCGTTCTCGCGCCCGCCGGAGCATGGCCGCGTTGTTGTCGATGCCGTGGACGGTTAGCCCATTGCGGGCCAGGGGTAGCACCACCCGCCCAGACCCGCACCCAACATCTAAGATCGGGCCGGGGGTATCCGCATGTAAGCCACGGTAAAACGCGATGTCGTCGGTTTTATCGGCATTTTCGGCATCGTAATAGCGTGCGACTGTGCTATAAAAACCGGGCATGGTAGCTAGCTCCTTGGGGTTGGGCGGGTTAGGGCACATCGTAGGGAAAGTGTACATGGCCTGGGCCGCTTGCACAGCGGTATCTTTTCAAAGTGGTTTGAACTCTGGTAAAATGCCCGCGCATTGTCATTGAGAGATACATTTCAAACACAGTTCTTTAGATA
>DAOTUA010000103.1:0-11458 GCA_034437355.1 Anaerolineae bacterium
CCGACATCCCGCCGACCGACATCCCGCCGACCGCCATCCCGCCGACCGCCATCCCGCCGACCGACATCCCGCCGACGGTAGCCGAGCGCGTCTTACCCACCGTGATTCCGCCCAGCGATACGCCCATCCCCCCGCCAACCGCCACCGCCACCGCCACCGTAACGGAAGCTCCCCCCACCAGCACGCCAACCGACATCCCCCCGACCGCCACCCCAACCCCGCGCATTGTAGCTATGGCGAGCGGCGAAAGCAGCTTTGAGACAATCAACAGCGGTCGGACAGATATTCGCGAAGTACGCGCCGCACAAGGGGAAGTGATCGAGTTCCAGGTGAACGGGCAACGGTTCAACTTCCAAGCGACGGCGCAGATGGTGGGCCTACCGAATACCTTGCAACAAACCGTCGATGGCGATCTCATCCTACGTTACCCGGCACAAGCCGACGGCATCTACCAGATGCAGCTAGACGTACAGACCGGCGGCGGCTACGAGCTAGCGGTGCAGGCTTACCCAGCTATCGAACCCTTCACCAAGCAGCGTATTCTGGCATCGCTGGCAGATGGCGACTACATCGAAGCCGAGGCCGAACTGATGACCGGTAATATTCTGGAATTAACATCGAGCCTGATCACCGTTCGCACCATTGGCGACACCCTGTTCAACGGGGCCGATGTGTTCGCGTTTGTTGCCGGGGCCGAGATTGACCCCGACACAGCCGTCTGTGGGTTCGAGGTTTTCTCCGGTACCGGCGATAGCATCAGTATTTTGGTCGATGCGGACGGCGTGGTCGAGGTGATTCAGGACGATGAAACCCTCTTGCAAGCAACCCATCTCCCGGCCTTTGTCCCCGGATCATCGTTCGTGATTGTCAGCGAAAATAACGTGCTAACACTGTTCGTGGATGGCCTCTACGCCGGGCGCGTGACCGACCTGGACACCGACCCAGGCCAGGTGCAGTTACGATCCGATGGTGAAGCATGTACCTTTGAGGATGTATGGGCGCTCAGCTTAGACCCGCTAGAACTGGAGCAGGCACAAGCCACCGAAAACCCGGTTGTGGAGGCCGACCCAACCGAAACGATACCGTTTGGTGATGAAAACGCGATCCTGGCGTATAGCTCGCAAAACGTCAACGTGCGGGCCGGGGACAGTACCAGCTATAGTGTTGTGGGGTCGTTGCGACCCGATGAACCGGCCCGGATTATCGGCGTAAGCAGTACCGGCAGCGGTTGGTATCGCATTGAGCTACAGAACGGGCGTTACGGGTGGGTCTCGCCGGGGGTCGTCACCACCAGCGAAACACCGCGTGATCTGCTGGCCTACGACCCGCCCCAACTCAATAATACGGCTAACAATACCGCTACCAACGACAGCGATACCACACAACCCGCAGCTACCGAAGCAACCACGGTTGAACAAGACCCCACCACCGACGACCCTCAAACGGACACCGCCGCCGCCGACGAACAACAGCCAGATTTACCTTACGACTGCTCCACCTTTACCGCACTAGAACCCTCCACCGGGCTAGTACAAGGGAATAACACGTTCTATTGGAGCCCGGCAGGTGGGCAGATTGACAGCTATTGGGTATCCGTCTTTAACGAAAGCGGGCAGCAAATCGGCCTTGCCAACGTCCCCGGCAATGCCACCAGCACCTCTATCTTCATGGAATTTGATAGCAACGACGGATTTACGATCTCTTGGCAAGTGACCGCCCAATATGGCCCAGACATCGTATGCGGGACGCCCTTCAAACAGGTGGCACGCGGGTTCTAAACCCCAGTAATGCCCATTTCTTAGCGACACATCCGGCGCGGTTGGGCAGCCTGGTCGTAACAACTTTTATCGCGCTTGTATCTATCGAGTGGTAGAGTTGAATAAACTCTACCATTTTGATTGGCGTTTATCTCAGGGTATAGCACAGCTCGCTTCTTTACTTTCCAGAAAAAAAGAAAGAAAGAAGCAAAACAAGCGATAAAGGGGCTATTTTCAATCAAAACAGACGCTTTTTGTCTACTTTTTCTGGTTTTTCTGGAAAAATGGTGGGGTGTAGGGTGAAACCCTACAAAACCTTGTACATTTTGAATTTCATATAGAGCGTATTATGGCAAATATATATGATCCGCAGGCCAGCGCCTACCGCAACGAACCACAGGTTATCTATAAAGCACAGGTTTCTCGTCAGCCGTACCGCCGGGGGTTGCGCTATGGACTGCTACTGGTTTTAGCGGGGATCGGCGTTTGGTATATGGTGATGCTGCCCAATGTCGCCGGCGGTCAGAATCCGTTTATCTCACCGACCATCCAGCGCGTTGTGCTAGCGGTCGGGCAGATTGTCGCCGGGGTGATTGTTGTCATCGGCGTCGGGCGGATGGTTGTCTTTATCGCGTTGTTGGTGTTGCGTAAGCCGGAACGGGTCATCTTTTACGATGAGGGCTTTGTCTGGGAAGTCCGTGGCAAGCGGCATAAATACCCCTGGCGAGCCGTCAAGACCGTCTATGAGGACCCGCACGCCTGGTTCTTCCGAGGGAAGCCGCGGCTGCAATGGGGGCATATCACCTTAAAGATGCGCGATGGGCAGACGTTCCGCTTTACCGCCGCACACAATAGCCTGCTCCAATTTTTACAACGGGTGCGCCCTTATTACGCCTCCGAACAAGGCACACGCATGGGCCAGTTATTGCGGCTAAACAAAACATTCCACGTCCACGAGAAGTTACAAGTTGTCCCCGCTGGCCTGATCATCGACAACAAAAAACAGGTGAAATGGCAAAACCTCAAACTGGATATGACCGAGCGTGATCTGATTATCCGTCAGGTAGCTCCCAACGGCGATATTCAAAAGGTACGGTCGTTTCCGCTTAAACAGATTCGCAATCTGGGCGGGTTCATCGAAGTGACCGAAAGTACAATCGAGACATTCCAACGCCCGAACCCCTACGCCAATTAGCGGGATACAGTTCAAGTTTGGCTCCGATTTGTGGTGATATGTCGATCCGTACAAGCCGATACTTGTATTATATTCGGTTTAAGATTATATTATGTATTGGTTAAATTCCAGTCAAATCAAACAAACACAAAATGGAGGATAAATACCATGGGAGACATAACCTCTACCCCAACGGATACACTCGCACAGGAGCGCGAAGCCCTGGAAGAAGAACGCAAAACGCTCGCCAACCGCCGCCGCAAGCTCACCCGCGACGAAAAGGCCCTCGCCAAAGCACAAGAACAACTCGCACTTGCCCAGGCCGATCAAAACGAAACTGACGCCCTGGTACAAGAACGGGAAGCCTTACACAGCCAACTAGACCAGAAAGAGCAACAACTTACCGAAGCGCACCGCGAGCTTGAGCAACTTCAAACAGATCATAGCAAGCTCCGTAAAAAGCTAAAGAAATCCAAGCAAAAACTCAAAAAGACGAAGAAGAAGCTCAAGAAAGCTACCAGCTAACCGATGTCAGTGTCAGGCAGGCCCACCGCGCTTGCCTCCGCTATATGCTTCAACACGGCATGATACCCTCTGTATAAAGAGGAAATCCGATAACTGCTCAGGTGCTTCACCCCCGAACTCCCACAAGCTTTTGCAAAAGTTTGGCCAAAACTTTAGCTATGCAAACTCGACTTTGCAATAGCGTTGTCAGGGTGACGACACCGGGACGTTACACCCCAGCGGGTTGAACCCGTCACTGGCATCACAGGCGATCCCGTTTCCGTTGGGGTCCAGTTGGGTACTGCCCACGCCGACACAGGCTTGCACCTCCGCACAGGAAAACAACTCATCGCAGGTGAGCGTCACGCCGGGGCATAAGACGGCATCTGTGCTAGTGGAAGCTAAACCAGTGGTGAGATTGGCATTATCGGCGCTGGTGGTCTGGGTGACAACTTCGACCTCGCCAGCCTGGACCCAGTTTTGCGTCGTCAGTTGGTACCACCCCGCCAAGACCTGGATGACCGTCGCGGTTTCGCCTACGCCGAGTGTGCCGGTGATCTGCGAGTTTGTATCGGCACTGGCGTAGATATTGACCGGCGATGCCGAATTGTTCTGAATGGTGGTGATCGCGGTGGTATCGCTGGTGTTGGTGGTGTCGGTTTGGGTGCCAACATCGTTCAGGCCAGCCCCGGAGACGCTGACGGTGCCGGTGCTGCCATCGGCACTGTTGTAGGAGACATCCTGCACGACCACGTTATTCTCTTCGTCTAGCGCCAGGAAGCTGTTTTGCGGTGTCCCGAACGGGAAATCGGTCACGAGCAGGGTTGTTTGCCCTTGTGGGATTTCGCCCTCGGTAATTTGCAGCGCGATGATGATCAGATAGCGCCCATCTTTGGGGAAGGTGATCGGGTAGAGTGTGAGTGTGGTCCCGCCTTCCCCGGTCGGGCCAGCCGAAGCTGTGGCGATAAAGTTGGTCGGGTCATCGAGTGGGGAAACTGCGACGATCACACCGTAATTGCTGCTTGGCCGGAGAATTTCTACGCGGCCTACATTGTTGCGGGTGGCATCAAAGCAGTAGCCACGGGTGCGCGTGGCCAGGTCAAAAGAGGTCGTAGCCGGATCGATGCGGCGTTCACTGAGGGCGGCTAAAGTCGGCAGAATATCCACCCGGCCACCGAAGGCAAACACACAGTCATTCGGGCCAAGCTCCGGCAGCAACGTATCGATCCGCCGTCGGAGGCCGTCGAAGGCATTAGAGGCGCTATTGGCAAGCTCTAGCCCGCCGGATGTCACGGGGGGGCTGATCAGCGCGGAGGTGCTGCCGGGGCGCTGGCAGGTTTCGACCAATAGGTTGATGCTGTTGCGCAAGTCTGCCATGGCAGCGTTATAGTCGGTTAGCAGTGGGTCGATTAGCGCGAAGTATTCGGCGTAGATCGGGCGGGGGACGTTAAACCCGGTCGGGCGGGCGGGGTAGGCCCCACAAACGGGTACATTCCCAAGCGCAGCGTCGGTCCATATGCGTTGAATCTCATCTAATGATACCTGAGAGATATCGAGCCGGTCGCGCATGTTGCGCAAGATTCCGAAGAACTCGTTTTCCGTCTCGAAGTTCAAAGGCGGTTGGGAGGCGACGACGCCATCAACGGGTAGTTCAATGATGGTGCGCCCGTCCTGGATTTCGACATACTGCGCCGCTACCCATCCGAGCGTGCCGTTAAAGTTCACTTGTAGCCAGCGGTTATCTGCTGTGCGCCCCAACAGGAAAAACTCCGAGAAGCGCAGCGCATCGGCCAGGACGGGGTAGGCGGTGCTTGGCCCGCCGCGCACGCGCACGCCGTTATCCGGCAGGGTGCCGCGAATATCGCTGGTGGTATCGGTAAAGCCGGACCGGGGCGCAGCCGTCCCACCGTAGGGGATGGTGCGCGGGTCGCGTACAGGTAGGCTGTTGATGTCGCCTTCTAGCACAGCAACAACCGCCGTGCCGATCCATGCTTCACTGGCGGCAAAGTTGATTTGCAACCATTCGTTATCGGGGCTGCGCCCGGTGGCGGTGAAGGTCGTGCCAGCGTTGGCACTACCGACCACCTCCGCGCCGATGGCGGGGACGGTCCGAATGTTGACAAAATCGCGGTCCACCACAATACGGACCTGTGCCTGTGCCGGGGCGTGGGTAGCGATCAGGGCTATCAGTAGTGCTGCGAGCCATCCCCCCCGCCGAGAAATTAGCGTGTGCATCGGTGCGGTTGCCCTTCTTCCGTGTGCGTTTACTATATATCACTACCAGTATAGCGCGAGATCGAGAATCCGAATAGCAACGGTAGGGCTTTTGCAAAATGACATGGCTGAATATTGGGCGCTGCCCAAACCCGTCACTTTTTTCAAAACGTGAACAAAAACTTATTATTTCGGAGGCTTTGCAGGGGGCGGAGACAGCGTTCCCGCGCTGTGAAAACTCGGCTTTGCAATAGCCCTGATAGCAACGGCTGAATATTTCCTGTAGCTAGCTCAACTGTGCTATACTAAAGGGCGTAAAGCATGCAATTCTATAACCTTGTTATCTGCGGAGCGACATATGCCTTTTATCGAAGCGCCCACAACCTTTTACCTGGGCAAACGTTACAACCCACGAGAGGGCAAACTCACAGATGAGATCGTCTACTACGACTCCCGTGACCTGACGACCCATGCGGTTGTCGTTGGGATGACCGGCAGTGGTAAGACGGGCCTATGTGTGAGCTTGCTTGAGGAAGCCGTGCTGGACAATATCCCTAGCATTATTATTGACCCGAAAGGCGACATTACCAATTTGATGTTGAACTTCCCGGAGATGGACGCGCAATCGTTCCGGCCCTGGGTCAACATGGACGACGCGCAGCGAGCCGGGTTATCGCCGGACCAGTACGCGGAGGATACCGCCGCCCGTTGGAAGGACGGCCTGCAAAGCTGGGGGATCGTCCCAGAACGGTTGAAGTGGTTAAAGCTGGCGGCTAAGTACAGCATCTACACACCCGGCAGTGATGCCGGGCTGCCGATCAGTATTCTTGCTAGCCTGCGTGCCCCGCGTGACGGCTTCCATAATAATGAGGAAGGCAACCGCGAAAAGATCAACGGGACGGTGACGGCGTTACTCTCGCTGATTGGCAAGAACGCCAAACCGACCGAGGACGAAGAACACGTCCTGATGGCGAATATCTTTGAGTATAACTGGCGACAGGGCAAAGACCTGACGCTAGAGGATATTATCATCCAGGTGCAGCAACCGCCCTTTGAAAAGCTAGGCGTGTTCCCGGTCGATAAGTACATCTCGGAGAAAAAACGTTACAAGCTAGCGATGGAACTCAACAACATTATCGCTTCCCCTAGCTTTCAATCGTGGATTCGCGGCGAACCGTTGGATATTCAAAACCTACTCTATCAGCCCAACGGACGCCCGCATGTGAGCATCTTCTACATTGCCCACCTCAGCCAACAAGAGCGCATGTTTATCATTACGCTGCTGCTGGAAAATCTGCTGTCGTGGATGCGGATGCAAAGCGGGACATCCAGCTTGCGGGCGTTGATGTACATTGATGAGATGTTCGGCTACTTCCCGCCCTACCCGAAGAACCCGCCCACCAAAGACCCGATCTTGCGCTTGCTGAAGCAGGCCCGCGCCTTCGGTGTCGGGATGATCTTGGCGACGCAGAACCCCGGCGACCTGGATTACAAGGGGTTATCTAACGCCGGGACGTGGTTTATCGGGCGGTTACAGTCCGAAAACGACCGGAAAAAAGTCATGTCCGGGTTAGAGTCGTTGGCTACGGCAGACGATTCGCTCAACCTGAACGACGTGGAGCGTATGATCGCGGAGGTTGAGCCGCGTGTGTTCTTGATGCACAACGTTCACAACGACGGCGGCCCAATTTTGATGCACACCCGCTGGGCCATGAGTTACCTACGCGGCCCACTCACCCGGCAGCAGGTCCGCTATTTGATGGCAGCCCAACGTCAACAGGTGATGCAGCGTTACTATCAACAACAACAGGGCGGGTTCACTCAGCAGGGCGGCTACGGGCAACAGCCGCCGCCTCCCGGTTTTGGCGGGCAACAAGGCGGTTACGGGCAACAACCGCCGCCGCCTCCCGGCTTTGGCGGGCAACAGGGCGGTTACGGGCAACAGCCGCCACCGCCTCCCGGTTTTGGTGGGCAACAGTCCGGCTACGGGCAACCACCGCCGCCTCCCGGTTTTGGTGGGCAACAGTCCGGCTACGGGCAACAACCGCCGCCGCCTCCCGGTTTTGGTGGGCAGGGGACATACATCCAACAGCCCGGCTATGGCGGTCCGCAAGGGGGCGGCTTTGGCGCACAGAGTGCCCCGACAGGCCCACAACAGGGTGCCGGCCCTACGGGAGCCATCCCGGAGGGTATGAAACAAGCACAGCCACCCGTACCGAGTGCGATCAACACCTACTTTTTACCGGAGAAGCTCGGCGAAGGCGAGGCGTTACGTGCCTGGGAAGAACAGAACAACACATCCGCACGCGGGGCGGGCAACGCCCAGTTAGCGTATAAGCCGGTCTTGTTGGGGCAAGCCAGCGTGCGTTATCAGGATAAGAAAACCAGCCTGTACACGGCCCGCACCTACACCTTCATGATCCC
This sequence comes from Anaerolineae bacterium, assembly GCA_034437355.1. Classification (GTDB taxonomy): domain Bacteria; phylum Chloroflexota; class Anaerolineae; order Aggregatilineales; family Phototrophicaceae; genus DAOTTY01. Next base: position 8,074 of record DAOTUA010000103.1, read on the forward strand.
GGAACTGCCGTCTGCCGGGTTGGTTCACTGGGAGGATTACGCCGCGAACCCGGTTGACCTGCGCGAAATTTCTGGCGATCCACTACGGGAGAGGGCGCTCTATGCGGAAATCCCAGCCCCGATGATAGACGAGAAGCGCATGAAGGCCCTGGAACGCGAGTTGAAAGACATGCTGTACAACACCGCCAACCTGACGCTACCGTTTAACCCGCATCTGAAAATCTACGGCAACCCGGATGAGGACTTTAGCGTCTTTCAATCGCGGGTGCATCAGGCCGCTAGAGAAGGGCGCGACGCGGAAGTGGATAAGCTCACGTCGAAGTATGACAACTTGCTCGATAAGATGGATGACAAGATGCGCCGCAAAATCCGTGAATTAGAAGCGGAAAAGAAAGAGCTTGGGGACCGCAAGCGCGAAGAACTATTCACGGCGGGCGAAGCCGCGTTGAGTTTGCTACGGGGGCGCACGACCTATACGCTCTCGCGGGCGAGCCGCGCAACCCGGATGCGCCGCCAGACGGTGGAGGACCTTTCGGAAAGTGAGGAGGTTTTGCAGGAGATCGAGTCGGAAATGCGCGAGTTAGAGCAGCAGTTCGACCAGGAGTTACAGCAGATCAATGAGCGTTGGGTGCAGATCGCCAATACGGTTGAGGATTACCTGATCACACCGTACAAGAAGGATATTCATATGGAGTTATTCGGGGTGGCGTGGGTGCCGTCCTGGGCGGTGAATATCAACGGTCGGATGGTGCTAATCGAAGCGATCTAGCGCCATAAGCACACGCACCGATGCTCAATCCCTGATGCGGCCTAGCGGCACTGTCTGGATGGGCATCGGTGCCGGCTACTGGTGGCCTAGTCGGTCGATTCGGCGCGGTCGGTGTCTTCATCTTTGAAGATCAATACCCGGAACGACTCGGCGTAACCCGTCCCAAGTTGTTTACCCGTTTCGCGGTTCCACTGTTTGACCATTTCGATCACGTTCTCGCCAAACTGTGAGCGATGACAACGGAGCGCATCGGCTTTCTGGTCGATATGATCGGTGATGTCTACGGTGTGGTTGGTTTTGTTGCTGAGCGTAAAATAGGCGCGGTCTACGTTGTGCGGCTCGTATCCTTCTTGCAGCAATTCTGGGAAGATCGGACGGCTGCCAGCACTAGGGAAGATCGCATAGGCGGCAGCAAGGCCGGTGGCGCGGTGGTCTGGGTGGTTGATGTAGGCGCGTCCGTCGGGGATGATGGTTTCCGGGTCGAAGGTCGCAACAGCATTGGGGCGAAGCTGACGGATGAGGCGCGTTAGCTCGCGGCGTAGGGCGATGGTCGGTTCAAGTGTGCCGTCGGGATGATCGAGAAAGATCACGTCATCGACCCCCACTACCTTAGCCGAGGCGCGTTGTTCCGCTTTACGTGTCTCGCGGAGCGCGTCTAGGTCGGCATCGGGGGTGTTATCACCGCTGCCACTATCGGTCACAATGCAATAGGTGACGTGGCTCCCGGCGGCGGTCCACTTGGCAACCGTGCCGGCAATACCGAACTCGATGTCATCGCAGTGGGCCGCGATGATCAGGGCGCGGCCTGGCACGTAAGGCGTTACAGTCATAGCGGGGTTATCCTCAGTTTGTATATCAGGCAAAAAGTGTACCTGTTTATGTTACACTGCCGGCACGCGCCTTGCGAGCGTGTCTTGTCCGGGATATTACGCCCGCAACGCCGTTACTATCAACAGCCATCACCAGAAAGGCAAGCATATGAGCGTACCTGATGTTAATCAACTTTTAGACTTTTCCGACACTGTGGTTGTGGTCACAGGGGCCAGTGGCGAGATCGGCGCGGGGGTGGCGCTGCGGTTTGCCCAGGCAGGGGCGAATGTGGTCGCCCACTATCGCACCGACGCGACCAACGCCGAGGTTATCGTGGAAGCTGTCCAGCAGATGGGCCGGCGGGCGCTAGCTATCCGCGCAGACCTAACCGACCCCGAAGAGGTCTCCGGCCTGTTTTACGAAACGGAGAAGGCTTTCGGGCAGGTCAGCGTATTGGTCAATAATGCCGGGGTGTTCCCGGTGGTGCCGCTATTGGAGATGACGCCTACACAATGGGACGAGGTGCTAAATGCCAACCTACGGAGCGTGTTTTTGTGTACGCAGGCTGCCGCCCGGCAGATGAAAACCCAGGCGGACGATCTCAACGCGATTGTCAATATCGCCAGCATTGAGGCCGACAGCCCCGGCGAGGCGCACAGCCACTATGTGGCGTCTAAGCAGGGGGTGATCGGTCACACGCGGGCGGCAGCATTGGAACTGGGCGCATACGGGATTCGGGTGAATGCGGTGTCGCCAGGGTTGATTACCCGTGAGGGCATCCGCGAGGGGTTCGCGGAGGGGGTGGCGGCCTGGGAGCGCAACGCCCCGTTAGCGCGGATGGGCCAGCCGGACGACATCGCGGACGCTTGTTTGTTCCTGGCGTCGCGTGCCGCCCGGTGGGTCACGGGGGTTAATGTGCGCGTTGACGGGGGGATGAATGTCCGGGCGTTGTTTGGTTAGGGTGGCGTACCGCACCACTCCACCCGGCAGACGGTGTTGACGGTGATCACGTTAACATCGCCCAGACGTTCAAACTGGGTGGGGTCCATGGTTGTATTTTCGTAGTCTACGAATAGCTCGAACCCATCGCCACGCACCAGAATCATCCGTGAGAACTGCGCGTAACTGCGGGCTACCGGCTGGACAAGCGTCCCGGCGGGGATATTGCCGGCGGGGGTGGCGGCCCCGCGGTCGTAGTAGCCAAACACACTGGCCCCCACCACTGATACCGGCGCTTGCGGGTCCAGGGTTGGCGCTGGGGTTGGGGTGGCATTCGCTATGTTGGTGCGATCCAGCAGGTTGATCTCGGTAAATAGGCTGGCTTCTAGCATCAAGTCGTTGCAGTAGGTGGGGCTGGCAGGGCTGGCGGATGGCGTGAACAGGCCGCGAGTTTCTAGCAGCATCACCAGCGTTTGGGTGCTGCGTGGGCAACGCAACATGGGGTTAGCGCCGATCCAGTTGGGGGGGCGCACGCTGACATCGACCAGAGCATCCGCCAATAGTTCGAGATCGTAGCGAATATCACGGGCGATGGCGTAGGCGGTCGTCTGTTGGATGCCGAACCACCCCGGCGGACGCGCCGCCAGCGTTTGATCTGCCAAAATTTCCAGGTCTAGCCGAGCCTGGAACGCCATTTCCGGGTTTTGCACGTCGTATAGGCCACTCCATCCGGGCGGGCGGGCGGCGGCGCTAAAGGTGGCATTGGCGAGAATTTCAATATCGTTACGGGCCGCGAGCAGCAATTGATCGGTTTCGCTGGCATCGGGCAGGTCGGCGCGAATATCGGGTAGCGGGGTGGGGGTGGGT
>DAOTUA010000104.1:0-13764 GCA_034437355.1 Anaerolineae bacterium
TCTGGTTCCAGGTCTTGGGCGGGGGTGCTACCTGGGCCGAACACACGCACTTCATCCGGGATGTCTACGTTTTCAAAGGTCAGTGTGTTGCCTTCGAAGGTTTCGGTATCAATGATGGTGACGCTGCCGAGCGGGTCGATTGTGTAATCGTCGGACGGTTCGCCTTCGTTGGCAACAATGGCCTTAGCGCCATCCGGGGTGAAGGCGACCATATCCGGCAGGACACCCGCCTCGACGACGGCGAGTTCTTCACGGGTGGCGGCATCCAGAAAGACAACCACACCCGTTGCATCAACGTCATCGGCTTCGACCGCAGAGGCAACGATGCCGTTAGCAACGGCAACGCTATTGGCTCCGTCACCGTATTGGGTCATATCGACGGATTCGATTAAGGTGGGGTTGGTTGGGTCGTTGATGTCGATAAAATCCAGGTTACTCCCCTCGCCACTGTTGACCACGACCAGGGTTTGTGCTTCGGGGTAATAGGCCACAATTTCGGCAGCCCCCTCGTCAAAGATAGCGGATTCGGCAAAGGTGCCAATTTGTGTCAGGGATAGTTCGCCGGTGCCTTCCTGGGCCATGATCGGGAAGGCAACCAGTGCAATAACCATCATCAAGAACATAAAACGTTTCATCATTATGTAGCAAAGCTCCTTAGCGTGAATTGATCTACGTTTAGACTTGAACATATGCACATTAAGGCACTTTGTAAACCGTGCTAACGCCGGGCTAAGCAAAGACAATCGTTTTGTTGTTGTAGACTAAGATGCGGTGTTGCAGGTGTAAGTAGACCCCACGCGCCAGCACGGTTTTTTCCAGGTCGCGGCCTTTACGGATCAGATCGCTGATAGCGTCTTGGTGATCGGTGTTGGCAACGTTTTGGGCGATGATCGGGCCGCCGTCTAGCTCGGCGGTGACGTAGTGAGTGGTCGCACCGATGATTTTGACGCCGCGTTCGTGGGCGCGATGGTAGGGCTTGGCCCCGGCAAAGGCTGGCAGGAACGAGTGATGAATGTTGATGATACGGTTTGGGTAGTAGCTGACGAAATCGGCGGTGAGAACTTGCATGTAACGGGCCAACACGACAAAATCGACCTGGTGCTGTGCGAGTAGGTTAAGCTGGGCGGCTTCTTGTTCTTGTTTGGTAGCTTTGGTGATGGGCAGATGGTAGTAGGGGATGTCGAAGGCATCGGCGGCGCTTTCTTGGTCGGGATGGTTGCTGATGATCAGCGGAATATCGACCACAAATTCGCCAGATTGCCACCGGGCCAGCAGGTCGTAGAGGCAATGGGCGTGTTTAGAGACGAAAATAGCCATCTTGAGCTTTTCGTTGGAGAAGTGCAGGTCCCAAGTCATGTTATGTTGGTTGGCGATGGGTTCAAAGGCGGTGGCGATGTCATCGGGTGGGATGTCGAAGCTGTCCAGATCCCAGGCGGTGCGCATGAAAAATATATTATCTTTGCGGTCTACATGCTGATGTAGATCGAGGATGTTGCCGTGATGTTCGTACAAGAAGGCGGTAACCTTGGCCACAAGGCCGGGTTGGTCTGGGCAAGAAATGAGAAGGATCGCAGATGCCATGTGAATGTACTCCAGTAGATGCGGGATGGCGGCAGGTAAGCCTACCACTATCTAATCTAGCTTGAGCCGGTGAATTTTGCTACAAATTGCTGACAGCTCGCAGGGATTTTGGAAAGTTAGATGGCTTATCATTGGGCGCTGTGCAAACTCGTCATTTTTTGAAAAAAAGCAACTGCTCAGGGGTTTCACCCCCGAACCCCCACAAGCTTTTGCAAAAATTTACTCTTTCGGGCGCTTTGCGGCCGTGTGATGTGAAAACGCGACGTTGCAGTAGCTTTCTTTGGGAGGCGCTCGGCAATTGTGGGGTACTTGAATTGTATAAGCGGTTGGCTATACAATATCGCTTATCGGGCCAACCTCTGGCCGATGGGTTTTTGATTATACGATGGAAAGAAGGCCCTGGATGACCGCTTTGATCAAAGTTGCCGACCTGACCAAGCCGCAAAAATCGGTGGTGGAGAGTGTACCACGCGGGATCAAGGTGATGCGTGGGCCGGCGGGGACGGGTAAAACGTCGGCGGGGGTACGGCGGATGTTGCGCCTGTTGACGAAGGATAAGGTCTTTGCCAATGAGGTGTTGGTGATCGTGCCACAACGGGCGCTAGCGGCCCCGTACCAACAGGCGATTGACACGCCTGCTCTTGATCCGGGTGGGCGTGTTTCGGTCATGACGCTAGGGAGTTTGTCGCGGTTGGTGGTGGCGTTGTTCTTTCCGTTGGCGGCGGAACCGTTCGGGTTTGCCGACCCAACCGCAGACCCGGTAACGCTGTCGTTGGAGTCGGCACAGTATCATATGGCGCATGTCGTTAGCGATCTGATTGACCAACGCGCCTATTTCGATAGTGTTGCCATCGCACGGAACCGGCTATATAGCCAGATTATCGACAACCTGAACAAGGCGGCGGTGGTTGGGTTCCCGCATACGGAGATCGCGGTCAGGTTAGCCGGGGCGTGGGGGGATAAAGACCCGGCGCAGCAGATAATTTATCGGCAGGCTCAAGAATGTGCGGAGATGTTCCGGACGTATTGTCTCGCTCATTCGCTGGTCGATTTCTCGCTCCAGGTGGATATGTTTCGTTACTTGTGGGGGCAGGCCCCGGTGCAAGATTACCTGATCTCACGTTTCCGACATCTGATCATCGACAATATCGAGGAAGATACACCAGTAACGCATGATGTGTTGCTCGGTTGGTTGCCACAGGCCGAATCCGGGTTGATCATCCAGGATACACAGGGCGGGTATCGGCGCTTTTTAGGGGCGGACCCCACGAGTTCGGATCGGGTGGCGGCGTTGGTGACCACCGACCGGGATCGGTTTGTTTTTGATGAGGGCGATTCTTTTATCACGGATGCGCCGCTACAAGCGTTAGGGGCGCAGCTTGCCATCAGCCTGGACCAACCCTCAACAGCCAGCCCGACCCTAGCTGATCCGCGTGATCGGCTAGGGTATGAGCAACCTCGGTTTTATACGGAGATGATCGGCAATGTTGCAACCGAGATCACCAGGCTGGTTCATGAGGATGACATCCCCCCCGGCGAGATCGTTGTGTTGGCCCCGTTTTTATCGGATTCGCTGCGGTACACGCTAGCCGAACAACTCGCGGCGGCGGGCGTCCCGGCTCGGTCGCATCGTCCGTCACGCGCTTTGCGCGAGGAACCCGCCGCGCTCGCGTTGCTGACGTGGGCACAACTGGCACACCCTGCCTGGGAAACGCCCCCTACCCCGCCAGAACTGACAACGGCGCTGATTGAATCGGTTGAGGGGTTCGACCGGGTGCGGGCTAAGCTGGCGGTGTCGCATTTGTACCGCAACGGGCAATTCGGGGCGTTCGATGCGTTGGGGGCGGGGGTGCAGGCGCGGATCACGTATACTTTTGGGGAGAAGTTGCAGGCGTTGCACGAGTGGTTAGCGGCTTACGCAACAGCCCCGGTAGATGAGATCGATATTTTCTGGGGACGTTTATTCGGGGATGTGCTATCTAAACAGGGGTTTGGCTTCCATGATCATAACGACCCGGCGGAGGTCTCGGCCAACTTAATCGACTCTGCGCAGAAGTTCCGCCGGATGATGGCGGCAATTATGGTACCGTCGGATCGTCCGATTGCCAAAGAGTATATCCAGATGGTGCGTGATGGGGTGATTGCCGATCAATATCTGCGGAGTTGGCGTATTGATGAGGACGAGAACAGCGTGTTGATGGCCCCGGCCTATACTTTCTTGATGTCGAATCGGTCGGTGGCGTATCAGTTTTGGTTGAATGTGGGCAGTAGTGGCTGGTGGGAACGCCTCTACCAGCCGCTTACTCATCCGTATGTGCTAACACGGGAATGGCCGATTGGGAAGGTGTGGACGGATGAGCAAGAGTATTACACGCGCAACCAGACGTTATATTACCTGGCACTGGGGCTGGTACGGCGTTGCCGGGTGGGGGTTTACTTGGGCTTTAGCGAGATGGGCGAGCAGGGCTATGAGCAACGCGGCCCACTGCTGGAGGCGATCCAGAAGATGATGCGACGGCTAACAAAAACTGACGCCGACGCGCCGCGCTAGATCGTGTCGGCGGGGTTATCGGGCCAGGCTAATTTGTTAACATCTTCTTCCGTGATGGTTTCTTCTTTTACGGCAGCATCATCGGCGTGTACGGCGCTAAAATCTAGCCGAATCATCATATCCTGGGCAACTTCATGTGCCCAGCCCGCTATGAGTTTCCAGTTGCGGTAATCGCCGCGTTTGTTACCGGGGAGTTCTTTCCCCTCGTAGTTAGCACTCAGCAGCCATTTTTCATCACCAGAGATACGCTCCCAGTCTAGTTTACCCGCAAAGATACCGACCTGTTCGGCCTTCACATCCAAACGGCCCAGGGCTTCTTGCCACAGATAGTTATCCATAGCGGTTTGATAGCCGCCATCCTCTAGCACAACCAAACAGTTGATCCACATATAAACCGGGTGGTTTTGCAGGTCTTGCTCGAAGCGGAACATAAACTGGGATAGGCTAGGTAACCACAGGCTGCTATGGATGGGGGATCCCAACACAAACGCATCGTAGCCCGCAACGGATGTCACCTGATCGGCATGGGTGACTTCAACCTCGGCGTTATAGACGTTTAACACGCGCTTGATGAAGGCGGCGACTTCCGCTGTTGACCCGTGGGCGCTGGCATATGCAACTAAAATTTTCATATTAAATCCTTATTTTTTGGGTGATACTGCTTTCGGGTATTGTAGCGGTATCTGTCGCTTTATGCTAACGCTGAAAGTAGATTCCGCCGCGTGACTGTTCGTTGAGGATTTCGATTGGGTTGCGGTCGTCGGTGAGTCGTGGCCCCTGGTCGGTTAGTGGGGATAGGCCGGACGGTAGGCGGGTGTCGGTGGGGGAGGCGGCGAAGATGATGTTTTGACGCTCTGTGACATTTTCACGGGTGAACAGCGCCCCGGCAGACGGGAACACCGCGTCGATGGTGGCGGCGGTGGCGGTATAAGAGGCGGCGCGGGGGCCTTCGGGGGTGCCGATGAAGTTATACAAGAAGAGGCCCCCCGGTTTGAGGGCGCGTTGGGTGGCGGCGTAGTATTCGATGGTGGAGAGTTGCGGCGGCACCCCGGCCCCGCCGTCGAAAGCGTCTAGCACGATCATATCAAAGTGATTTTCCGGGACATTTTCGATGTAGGATCGCCCGTCGGCAACGATGATGTCGCCGTCTACGGGGCGGAAGTGTTCGTTAGAGAGTTGTACGACGATGGGGTCGATCTCAACGGTGACGGTTTCGGCACCGCGTGTTTCAAAGGCGGTCGCCAGGGCATTACCGGCCCCGCCGATGATCAGCACGCGCTGCCCGGTCATGTCTGGCGCGTGGGCATCGGCTAGGGTTAGCAGGTTTTGCGCGTAGCTGTAGACGGGTTGCCCGGTTTCCAGGTCGATTTTTGAGTGAAAGGTGGGGCCGAGGTGCATCTGCATATGATCGCCGTCGGTGTAAACGCGGATGGTCTGGTAGTAGCCTTCACGTTGTTCGACCAGTGTTAGATCGTCCATGCTGGCCCAGGCCCAGCCCGGCTGCGGCACGACGACAACGGCTAAGGCGGCAACCCCTAAGATGACGGGACGGTCTCGCCAGAAGTAGATCGCAAACCCGACCAGCGCCGCCGCGAAAATCCGCAGGGAGAGCGACAACCCGACCCATGGTATCCAGATATAGGCGGCAGAAAGCGCCCCCAGTACGCTGCCAAAGGTGCTTAGCGCGTAGAGATTGCCAACAATCGGGCCGATGTCGTCGCTGGCTTGGTTTTGAGATAATAGAGTGATCGACATGGGCGTGAGCATCCCAAACAGCACCGACGGCGGGAAGAAGGCCAACATCGCGGTTGTTGTGACCGCGTTAAAGCTGGCTCCCCCGCCCCCAGATGGCAACATCCAGATAATCCAACTCACGAGCAGCAGCCAGCCCGCGTTCGCGATCAAGATCATCGGCAGGACATCCGGGACTTTTTCTGGGGAGATGCGCCCGCCGATTGCATAGCCGACCGACAAGCCGACGAGCGTTACCGAGATAATGATCGCCCAGATTGAGGTAGCCGTGCCGTACATCGACGCGAACATACGCGGCCCGATAATTTCGGTGGCGAGGTTGGCGAATCCGCCAAAAAACACCATGCTAAAGATCACGATGGTTTGTAACTTGGGACTAGCGTTCAAAGCGTTTACCTGATCATTTTTACATACTTAGATGGATCGGCCCGGTCCAGGGGCGGGGGTGGCACGGCGACCCTCCCGACTGTAGGGTATTTCGTCAAACGTATGGGGTGTATTGCATTCAGCTTGTTGATCAATGCTGTGTCCATTCGCTAGAGTTTCCCCTTTTGGCCCTTAACCCCTTTGAGGCCGCGTTCGGCAGTGAGTTCGATTAGGCTGGTGCGGTAATCGTAGATGTTAGCTTGTTTCTGTTCGTGGGTGCGGTGGGCAATCTGGATCAGTTCGTCGATCACCTGTTGGCTGGTCATGCCGGTTTCGTGCCACAGGTATAACCCCAACGATCCCGGCATGGTGTTGATCTCGTTGACGTAAAATTCATTTTGATCGGGGCGAACGAGAAAGTCGATCCGGGCGATGCCGGCCCCTTCGATGGCCTGGAAGGTCTGGACGGCGGCGGCCCGCACTTGTTCGGTGATGTCGTCCGGCAGGGGTGCGGGGATTTGCCGTTCGGCCCCTTTCATACCACCGCTACCTTGCAGGTACTTCTCGGAGAAGTCGAGAAAGTCGTTATAGGATACGGGCTGTTCTAGCACGGAGGCGCGGACATCGTAGCCGGAGCCGATCACGGCGCAGTTGATCTCGATGGCGTCCTCGGCGGACTTTTCGACTAGGACGCGGCGGTCCATGCCGAGTGCCAATTGAACCGCATCGCGCAGCGTGTCGCGGTCGGTCACTTTGCTGATGCCGATGCTAGAGCCAAGCGTGGCAGGTTTGACAAACAAGGGGAAGCTCAGGTGAACGGTCGCCTGGTCTAGCACGCGCTCGGCGTCTTGTTGCCACTCCTCGCGGCTGAACGATACCGCGTCGATAACCGGAATCTGAAATTGTTTAAGGATGACTTTGGTCATAATCTTATCGTTGGCGATGCTGCTGGCTAGTACCCCACACCCGATGTAGGGGATATTCGCCATTTCTAGCACACCCTGGAGCGTGCCATCCTCGCCATGTGAGCCGTGTATGGCGGGGAACACCACGTCTAGCTCTTGGATGCGGCTCTTACGCAGAAAGCCGCTACCAGGGTTAACGATTAGGCCACGATGCTGCACACTTGGCGAGAGTGCGACTTCTTGAATCCCCATGAGATCGGTCACGTTGTTCTGGTAGTTGTTGAGGTCCATCAGGGGCGGGCCGGTATACCACTGGCCGGATCGGTCGATATAGATCGGCACGACATCATATGTATCGTAGTTGATGGCACGCATCACCTGATGCCCGGTCACAATCGACACGTCATGCTCGACGCTGCGCCCTCCGAAAATAACGCCGATGGTCTGTTTTTGATTTGTCATGGTGGACTCCAATTATAAGTTACAGGTGTCAGGTATGCGTGTTTCAGTAGGTATCTGGCAGGTCGTTCAGGAACAGGACGGTATCCCCCGCGCCGAGATGCTGCTGATACCAGGCGATGGCCTCGGTGACGGTGTCCATCACCATCAGGTTTGCTGGCGGGAACCCGGCTTGCTCTAGCCCGGCACGGATGGGGCGGGTTTGCTGTGGCCCGACCAGGATCACGTCGGTAGCGTAGTTGGCAGCTGCTTCGCCCAGTTTTTTGTTTTCGGTCTCGTGCATCTCACCGAGTTCGACCATGCCCGGCGTGATCAACAAGCGGCGTCCGGTGTCGTGCATCCCTAGCACGCGCAAGGCGCTAACTGCCCCAACCGGATTGGCGCTGTAGGCGTCGTTGATGATCGTCATGCCGTTGGGGAGGACTTGCCGCACCAGCCGCGCCTCGGCGGGTTGCAACGTGCGGACACGCTGCGCGACGTGATCGAGCGTTAGGCCCTCGTGTAGCGCAATCGCGGCGGCTAACAGGATGTTGGTGACGTTGTGCTGTCCGACGAGTGCTGTTTCAAAGTGGGCGGTGTGGCCGGTTTGCACGTCTAGCACATTGAAGGTTAGCCCGTCTAGCGTTTCGCTCTCACCGGAGGCGATCAGGCGGGGGCCGTCGGGTGGCGGGTTGGCGGGGTCGGCTTGGCGGCTGATGGCAATCCGATTGGCAGGATAGCCGCGCTCGTACATCTCGCGGACGTAGGGGTTATCCCAGTTGAACACGCCCAGGCCATCGGGCGGCAGGGCTTTGATGATCTCGTACTTGGCGGTGGCGATATTTTGTAACGAGCCGAAACGCTCCAGGTGTTGCGGGCCGACTTCGGTCACAACGCTGATGCCGGGGTGTGTGAGGGCGGATATGGCTTGAATCTCGCCGCGCACGTAAGCGCCCATCTCGCAGATAAAGTAATCGGCGTGATCATCCATGCGGGTATTGATCGCCAAACACACCCCCATGAGTGTATTCCAGCTTTTAGGCGTGGGGAAGGCGTGATATTTGCCGTTAAGCAGGTGGGCGATATAGGTTTTGGTACTGGTTTTGCCGTAGCTGCCGGTGATACCGATCACGGTCGGTTTGACCTCGTCCAACCGACGGCGGGCCTGGCGCTTAAAGCCCTGACGGATACTCGCTTCGACCGGGGCCATGATCAGGTTCCCACCGACTAACCACAGCGGCCCCAGCCACCACACCAAAGCCCCCAGCGCGTGGGCCGTCACGACCGCCACAACTCCCGACGGGATGCGCCACGCGGCCCAGGCTCCCAACAACGCCCCGACCAGGGCCAGCCCCCAGGCCGCAGCTAACAAGCGGGTGGCGCGTTGGGTGCGGTTAAAACCCTTTTTGATCTCGCCGGGGGGTTGCGGGTAGACACCGACCCCGGCAGCCGCCGCCAACAAGACGAACGCCAGTACGGTTGTATCGGCCACAAACAACCCGACAAGCCCGCCACCGACTGCCGCCGTCAGGCCACGTACAGGCAAAAACCAGGGACGGTTCGCGACCAGCCAGCGCAGGTAACGCAGGCTCATATACTCTTCGATCTGAAAAAACCGTGCTTGCTGGTACACCCGGATACAAGTTCCGATGAACCAGATTAGGCTGAGTATCGCAACAAACATCTATTACTCACTCGTCATGCGTAAAAAAGTAATCGATCACGCGGGCGGCGTCCGGCAGTGCGTCGAGGTAGCTATAGTGCCCGGCCCCCTGGAACACCACCAGCCCGGCGTCGGTGATGGCGTTTTCTAACGCTTTAGCCTGCCAGAGTGGGGTGTCCTGGTCTTTTTCGCCCCACAATAACAGCGTCGGCTGCTGGATGCGCCCCGCCAACGGCAGCAGGTCCTCCGCGATGACAGCGAGAAAGGTCTGTTGGAGGGGGCCGGCGTTCAGGTAGTCCGTGCTGCCGACACGAGCGCGGTAACGCTGCCGTAGGGTTTGTACGACGGGCACATCCCCGATAACGCCTTCAACGAGCCGGAACACCGACACCGGGAACTGCCGGTACCACGGTAAGCGCGGCTTGACGCCCGCCGCATCGCACAGCACCACCTTGGCGACTTGATCGGGGTGGTTTACGCTTAGTACGATGCTGATCCGCCCACCGAAGGAATGGCCGAACAGGTGCGCCCGGTCGATTGACTGGGTGCGCATGTAGGCTGCCACAAACTGCGCGTAGTGGTGAACCGTCCAGGTTTGCGGGGGTGGCTCGGTCCCGCCGAAGCCGGGCAGGTCTAGCGCGTGGGCACGGTGCCCGGCATCGGCCAGGGCCACGGCAAGTTGCCACACCAACCCGATATGCGCCCCCCATCCGTGCAGCAGGATCACCGGGAAGGCGTCGGGCGGGCCGATGGTGGCATGGCTGGTTTGGAGGCCCTGCACGGTGATTTGTTCGGTGGGTGGGGGGGTCATGGGGTCGGGTCCGCTTCCGTTGTGATGTGTGCGCCCAGGGCTTGGAGCCTGGGCAAAATGCGATCAAAGGTATAGTCAAAACGCCCGGCATTGTCAATAACGGACTGGCCGTGGGCGATTAGGGCCGCGCCGAGCATCCCCAGGCCGAAACGCGGGTCGGGGGTGGGGATGTACGTCCCGCGTAGCGGCGTCGCGCCAACGACAATAGCCCGGTGGGGGTCCGCGAGGATGATATTTGCGCCCATATCTTTGAGCGTATCCACAAACAGCAGCCGATCTCGGAACAGCTTTTCGTGAATGAGCGATGTCCCGGTGGCCTGGGTTGCGACCACGGCAGCGACGGTCACCAGGTCCGACGGGAAGCCGGGATAGGGGGCTGTCTCAATGAAAGCGTCGATGTCCTCCTCGCGGGTATTGACGGTGAAGCGGTCGTGACGGGGGACGAGAACGGCGTGGGCGTCGGCGTCGATCTGCATCCCAAAACGGGCGAAAGTACGGGTGATCACCCGTAAATCCGGCAGGATGTCGCCGTTATCGGTCGGGATTTGCATCCGCCCACCGCTGAGCGCGACAATCGCGGCGACGCTGGCGATCTCAATATGATCGTAGCTGACGGTGGTTTCTGCCCGGCTGAGCATATCGGCCCCGATAACGGTTAACACGTTCGACCCCATGCCGTCGATGTCGGCCCCCATCTGGACCAGCAGCCGGGCCAGGTCGGTGATATGGGGTTCGCAGGCGGCGTTATGGATGACGGTATGCTGCCCAAGCCGGGCCGCCAGCATTAAAGCGATGGCGGTTGCTGTCACGCTGGGGGTATCGAGGATAATATCGCGCTCGTCCCAGTGTGCCGCCCGGAACTCGACCGCGCCAGCCATGGTGATGACATCCAGGCCCAGGTCGCGCATGACATCCAGGTGGGTACGGATGCGGCTCAGCGGGAAATCGACCTCTAAGCGCACATGCTCGCGGCGGGCGATCAGCGCGGGCAGGAACAGCAACGCACCGACTGCCCCACTGACCAACTCGCGGTTGAGTGTGCGGGTGGTGATCGTGCGAGTGGTGGTTGTTAGCGTGTGGTCATCCTGCCACGATAGCTCCGCGCCCAGCGAGGCCGCCGCCGATAGCAGGTGTTCCATGCTCAGGTTACGTGGGACGCGGTGGAGTGTGACTGGCGCGTCCGTCAGCAGGGATGCTGCTAGTAGTGCTTTAGCTGCGTTCGGGTTACCAGAAGGCGTAAAGGTTCCGTTGAGTGGCTGCCCACCAGTGACGGTAATCCGCATAAGACCCCCTTTTGGTGTACGAAATCTGCCGCATTATAACAGGTTTGTTCGTCCCTACCATCGTTGTATGCCGGGGTGGTACAATCCGGCAAAACCGACTTAGTGAGATCAGACCGCTTATGTGGATACAAATGATTTTGATGGCGGTGGCGTTGGTGGCGTGGCCTGTCGCGGCCGATGGGGAAGCGACCACCCCACCGATCAACGCGGCGAATGTCGAACAGTTGGGCCGCGTGTTGCAGATCGATTTTGACGCGGCTCCTGCCGAAGCGGGCGAGATCATCAGCGGGTGGCTGCGGGTGGACCGGGACGGGCGGCGGGTGGTGATGGTCAACCGCGCCAATGACCTGCTCGTATGGGATATTGCATCCGGCGAGTTGGTAGCGGCTTATAGCATCCCCGGCACGGACGGAACCAACGCTAACATGATGGACATCGCCTGGGATGCCACCGGCGAAACGATCCACTCGCTGCATACCGACGGAGCCGCTTACACGGTGGGCGTGTACACCGTGGCCGATGACAACTTGCAACGGGTGACGGTCCCGGCGGGGGATGACCGCCCGGTGCGCGTGTGGGCGGGGGATGAGCCGGGCGTGACGTGGGTCGAGGTGTTGACGAGCGACCCGGAAACGCCGCCCTATGTGTTGCGGTTGGATGTGACCAGCGGCGAGGTGTTGACCAAACTCGATTCGGTTGCCGAAGCCGACCGCCAATCACAGGTGCGCATTGGGCGGATGCCGGCCCCGTTAGCGGTTACATCGTCGGTGGAAGGCGTGGTTCAGTTATGGGACCTGGAAGCCGGCGACCTGCTGCACGCGGTCGAACTCGGTGCGATGCCGACTTTCGGGCATATCAACGGGGCGGCGGGGCGGCTGTTGGTGTGGCGCGATACGCAGAGCGAAGCGTTGCATATCCTGGACTTTGAAACGGGGGCCAACCAACAGATCGCAGCCCTGGACGGGGCCTACGTGCAGGCGTTGCTACTCCCCCCAGCGGCGAATGTGGTGATCGGTGTTAATATCGACCTGGAAGCGGTCGTCGTGGCGTGGGACGTGGCGACCGGGGAGCAAGTGCAGTTAGGGGAATACCGCGAGTGCAGCCGCACCCCGGATATGGTACAGATCAGTGAGGACGGAACGACACTGGTGATCGGGTGTGATACCGGGTTGGATGTCTGGCGAATTGATAGTTAAAACACAGAGGAAGCACATGAACGCCAACGCGATCCGGGTATTATTCCGGTATAACCAGTGGGCCTATGATCGGCTATGGGAGAGTGCCCGCACGCTGGATAACGACCAGTTCACACGGGATACGGGCTATTCGGTCGGGTCGGTGCGCGATCATCTGATCCACCTGGCAAGCGTGGATGCGCGGTGGTGGGCGCGGGTGCGCGGCAACCCGGTTCCGAAACACCTTGATCCGTTTGAATACGGGACACTAGACGCGGCGGCAACGGCCTGGGATGTGGTCTACCGGGATATTGAACACGCGCTAGATAACCTGACCGACGACCACGTAACAACCGACATCAGCTACACGGCGCGGGGGGGCGATCATACCGACCCGGCCTGGAAGATTTTGTTGCATATGCTCAACCATGGCACGGACCACCGCGCCCAGGTGTTATATGCGCTGCACAAGCTCGGCGCACCGACGTTCGAGCAGGATTTCATCTATTACCTGCGCGATGAGCAGCCGCCGCGCCAAAAAGTAAAGGTTCAGGTGGGCGTGATGAAAGCCTTATTCGAGTATGATAGCTACGCCACGGCGCGGATCATATCTGAGTCATTAGCGGGCCTCAGCGAGAGCCAACTCGATCACGATTTTGGATACTCGCATGGCAGCATCCGGCGGCAAGTAGAGCATTTGTTAAAAAGTTCGCACTATTGGCTAGCACGCGCCTTTCAGAAGCAAATATCGAATGATGCGGCGGCGATGTTAGGGGCCGGCAGCCGTTTAATGAACGAGCTTAACGACGCTGATTTACTCGACCCCATCGACTACGTGACGGGCGGCGGCCTGTACACCGCCAATATCCGCTGGGAGATGCTATGGCACCTCATCAACCATGGGACGGACCACCGCGCTCAGTTGTTGGCGTTCCTGCACGGTATCGGCGCGGAGACGTTAGAGCAGGACTATATTATTTATGTGTGGGACTATGAGTTATAGCACCCAGGGCAATCGCCTTAAAATTTTCTGGTGTTATTTATTGGGATTGCATCCCAAACCCTGCCAAGCTTTTGAAAAAGCTTGACCAAAACTTTACATTTTTAGCGCAAAGCGCCAAAAGTTGCCGGTCAATGATTGCTAAATCCTTGTGGGGGTGTGAGGGCAAAGCCCCCGCTATACTTTTTAACAATACAAAATGCTTTTCTTACGTCAATTCAGATTTGAAGCAATTGCCC
>DAOTUA010000105.1:0-8027 GCA_034437355.1 Anaerolineae bacterium
CGCGCACCAACGGGAGTCCACAGAGGGACTCCCCTACAAGGGCTTATGGTGGACCAATGTCTCGGTATTTGGTTATGCAACTATTTTTTCAATCCACAATAGCGGCGGGAGGGAGGGGTTTTATCACCTTCGGCCATGTTCACCCTGCTCTGATCGGGGTGTGTTCAAGCGAAGGAACTGAGTTGTGACAACTATTTTTTGTGAAAATCTCCGATTTTAACAGCTAAAATTTTGGTCAAACTTTTGCAAAAGCTTGTGGGGGTTCGGGGGTGAAACCCCTGAGTAGTTACGCTGTTGACGTTTGAAATTTCGATCTTGTTAAAGACCACAACGGTTCAAAACGTAGGGGCATAGCGGGCTATGCCCTGGGTTCAAGCACTCATGGACGCTGCCGGCGTTGGCTTAGCCGTCAATGACTCTGGCACCGCCCGCCGGTTCGCTCACGATGATCTGCCAATCGCGGTCATTTTGTAACTCGCGCACCGCGTCTTGCACCTGGTTGGCGTGTTGTGCCTCGCACATCAGATGCACCGTTGGGCCAGCATCCAGCGTGAAATAGACCGGTAGGCCGTCGGCCCGCCACTGCTGGACCGCCCGCATCAGTTCCAGCGTATCCGGTAGGATGTAGTAAATGCCGGATGTCCATGTGCCGTTTGAGTTGTTGTGGGCGCTGGTCAGCGCGATGGCGTGCATCGCCATCGCTTCCGCTTCGAGTTCCTGCCCGAACACATCGAATTTGCGCTCTTTAATGGCGTAGGTCACCCGGTTTAGCCGATGTGCGACCTGGTTTTTGCGAGCTTGCCAGTATGGGCTATTCGTCACCAACTTGTGTCCTTGTGTCGATGGTACCGCCTTTTCCTGGTCGGATACAACCACGGCGACATCGCGTAAATCCCAGTGATCCGGTTCGGCGATTTGGATAGCATATGAGGAGTGATCATCCAACCCCGCCAGCCATTCGACAAACCCCGCCGGGATCGACCGCGCCGCCGAGCCACTCCCGGCACGCGCCAACCGCGAGAGCGCCTTTTGATCGAGCGTCAACTCCGCAGACCCCGCCGCCGCCACCGTCAGCGCGGCAAACCCGGAGGCACTCGACGCAAACCCGGCCCCCTGCGGGAAGTTATTCTCAGTTTCTACCTTGGCGGATGTGTCGATCTCGGCTAGTTTACGCACACGGTCCAGGTGGGCACTTACTTTGGCGGCGCGGGGGTCGTCTGGTTTAAGTTCGGTGCCATCCAGTATGACCGTATCCCCCTTGAGCCGCCCATCGAAGTGAACGCTGGTGGTCGTCGTGGCGCTGCTCAGGTTCATAGATATAGACCCGTTGACGGGTAGGTTGAGCTTAAAATCGACCTTGCCCCAATATTTGATAAAGGCCAGGTTCGCATGTGCCATCGCGGTTACTTTGGGCATCGTGTTCTCTCTCCACTGTTCCTTATGATAACATTTGCTATCATATCACCGATGCTACCCCGCGTGGCAGATTCAGATACCTTGCTAACGCAACCCAGGAGCGCCCACCATGCCGATCACCGCTACCGCCCCCGGTAAACTCATGCTGCTCGGTGAACACGCTGTTGTTTATGGGCACCCGTGCCTGGTGACAGCAGTTGACCTCCGCTATCAAGCCGAGCTGACGCCGACCGAAGATCACACCGTGCGCATTGATACCCCACAACTGACCGCGCCGCGTGTGGTGTCGTTGGCGGGGGCCGGGGCACAATCCCCCGAACCAACCGCCTTTGTCGAGGCGGTAATCGCCCGTTACCGAGATCAGCACGGCTTAAACCAGGGTGTCACCATTCATACCAACGGCCCGGCCATTAGCTACGGCCTGGGGAGTTCGTCCGCGATCACCGTTGCGACGGCGGCGGCATTGAATGTGCTAACCGAAGCCGAGTTGAACCCACACCAGCTATTCCGCTTATGCTACGACGCGGTATTAGATGTGCAGGGGGCTGGCTCTGGGTACGATGTGGCTGCCGCCATTTACGGGGGAACGCTCTACTATCGCCAGTACGGGGCAGACATCCAGCACTTGCCCCAAGCGGATTTACCGCTTGTAATCGGGTATAGTGGGCGCAAGGTCGGCACGGTCGATCTCGTCGAGAGGGTGCGCACCTTGCGCGATCAGTTCCCACAGGTGATCGGCCCGATCTTTGAAACGGTTGCTGGTGTGGTCGATGCGGCCTGGGATGCGCTGCAAGCTGACGATCATCCGCGTTTTGGCGCATTAATGAACATCAATCAGGGGTTAACCGATGCGCTCGGTGTAAATACGAACGTGTTATCGCAGTTGGTGTATGCTGCCAGGGAAGGCGGGGCACTCGGCGCGAAGTTATCCGGCGCGGGGGGGGGCGATTGCATGTTCGCCTGGGTGACGGATGACACCCGCCAGCCCGTCACCGCCGCGCTGACCAAGGCCGAGGCCGAGATCGTCCGGCTGCCGGTTGGTGCGCCGGGGGTGGTTGTTGGCTGATGCCGGCGCACTACCAGCCATGTTGCAACCGCACGACCAGGCGTTCCGGCATATCATAGGAGCGCATCCGTTTTTGAACGGCGTCAATATCATAGGCAATCCGACGATGTTCAAACGTGTTGTTATCCAGGTCCAATAGCGCATAGGCCGCCTTTGGGTCGGCATCACGCGGCTGCCCGATGCTACCAGGGTTGATAATCTGGCGGTGCCCGTTGAGCGTGCGCGGTTTGCCGTAATTGGGCGCAATTGCTTTGGCGTCGCCCTCGGTGCTGACCTGCTCATAGATCACGGGCTGATGGGTATGCCCAACTAAGCAATAGTCGGTTTCAAAGTGGGTAAAGTTCAACGACGCGATAATCGGCTCTAAAATGTATTCCCAGACGGGTTCGCGGGGGCTTCCGTGGGCGAGGGTGTAATTGCCGATGACAAAAGTTGTCGGTAGGGCTTCTAAGTATGCGACAACATCCGGGCGCAGTGTTTCTTGTGTCCACTGGACGGCTTTACGGGCATCCGGGTTGAAGGTGCGTATATCCAGGCGATTGAGCGCGGCCCAATCGTGGTTGCCTGCCAAACACAAATGCGGCAATGTTCGTAACAGATCGACACATTCGTTAGGGTCTGGCCCATAGCCGACGACATCCCCCAAGCACCAGACGTAATCCCATTGCCCCTTGGCATCGTCTAGCACGGTTTCAAAAGCGGTCAGGTTGGCGTGAATATCGGAGATAATCAGGACACGCATAATCAAAGAGTCCTTATGTGAATTTGTGATAGTCGAGAATCAATTGTAATCATAACATGATAAACTTGCTTGGCCTACCAACCATATCCAAAGAACAAGGATTTTGCAAAGTTATATCGCTTGTCATTGGTGTAATCGCATCAAATTTTTCTAGTGGCGTAGATTGGGATTGCATCCCAAACCCTGCCAATCTTTTGAAAAAGATTGACCAAAACTTACCCTTTTTGGCGCAAAGCGCCAAAAACTGCTGGTAAAGGATTGCTAAACCCTTGTGGGGGTAGTGGGGGCAAAGCCCCTGTTATACGTTTCAACAGGATATGATGTGCTTTTGACTTCGATTCAGTTTTGGTGCGATTACCCTGCCCCTTGCACCCAAAGAAAAGAATTTTTCTATGAGTTACGGTATACTTCAGATGTTTTGTTTGTGAAAGTAAGGTGTGCCATGTCCGATACAATCAGCAGTGAATTAAGTGCCGACATTAAACGGCTTGGGAAGCTGTTAGGGATCATCATCGAAGAACAACACGGTAATGAGGCGCTGGCCTTGGTCGAACAGGTGCGCCAGCTTGCGAAATCGCGGCGTGCCGGCGAACAGACCGCTAACAACGACCTCATCACCTTGATCAACTCTTTAGACGACCATCACTTGCGCGTACTAACAAAAGCATTTGGCAATTACTTTCAACTGATCAATATTGCCGAAGATCAACAGCGCATCCGGGTGTTACGCCACCGCGAGCGCAACGGAAACGAGCGAGAGAATATCTCTGCGGCCTTAGCAACGCTCAAAGAAAAAGGCTTGACCGCCTCGGAAGTGCGCGACATGCTCGCTAAAATTGAAGTGCGGCTCGTGTTGACGGCGCACCCCTCCGAGGCTAAGCGTAAAGAAATACTGATTAAACTGCGTGAAATGGCCCTGATGATGCGCCATAGCGACCGCATGACGCTGCTCCCCCGTGAAGAAAAGGCGCTCTCCGATAGTATATCGGAGCGCATCGAGGAGCTATGGCACACTCGCCCAACCCGCGCCACCAAAGCCACCGTTGCCGATGAAGTGCAATTCGGATTATTCTTCATCACTAATGTCATCATGGATGAAGTCGTCGATATTCAGGCGGAACTACACGCCGCGCTCGTCGAACATTACCCGCAGGCCGATTGGTCCGAGATACCCATCGTCATCCGTTATGCGAGTTGGGTCGGGGGGGACCGCGACGGGAACCCCAACGTTACTGCCGATGTCACGTTGCAAACCCTGCAAACACTCCGTAAGGCCGCCCGTAAAACCTACCTGGCCGACATCGACCAATTACGCTATAGCATGACCCAGGCCACCGATGAGATCGGCGCTACCGACGAGATGATCAACGCCGTCAAGCCGCTAGAGGGCAGCGCCTCGCCACAGGGCCAAGCCGCCAGCAAATACCCCGGCGAAGTCTATCGCCAGCAAATCGAACTCATCTACCACCGCCTAGAAACGGACGCCTATCACAGCGCCGAGGAACTGCTCAACGATCTCAACCAGATGATCGATAGCCTGCAAGCAAACGGCGCAGTGCGTGCGGCACACGGGCGCTTGTACCGGCTGATGCAAAAGGTCCGCTTGTTCGGGCTGCATCTCGTCCCACTAGAAATCCGTGAGGATGCCCGGCGGCACCGCGTCGCCCTGGCCGAACTTTGCCGGGTGTATGGGTTATCCGATGATTTCATGAACGTGCCGGAACACGAAAAACAACGGATGCTCACCGCCGAACTCCAGAGCAACCGCCCCTTCTTCCCAGATACCCCGCACTTTTCCGATGTGACCAACGAGGTGATCGCCACCTGGCGCATGATCGCCACCGCCCACGAAACCTACGGCAAACACTGTGTCGATACCGTCATCGCGAGCATGAGCGAACACCCCTCCGACATCCTAACCATGCAGTTATTTGCCCGTGAGGTGGGCATCGAGGATGACATCGAGATCGTGCCGCTATTTGAAACCGTAGACGATCTAATCCGTGCGCCGCAAGTGATGACGACGCTCTTTGACAACCCAGAGTATGATCGCTACCTACAAGGTCAAAACTACCGCCAACAGATCATGCTTGGCTACAGCGATAGTAACAAAGATGGTGGCTATTTGGCATCGAACTGGAACCTGTACAAAGCCCAAGCCGCGCTCGGTGAGGTGTGCCAGGCACGCGACATCACCTTAACGTTTTTCCATGGGCGCGGCGGCAGCATCGGGCGCGGGGGTGGCCCCACCAATCGAACGATCTTAGCGGCCCCGCTTGGGAGCCTGCACGGGCGCATCAAAATTACCGAACAGGGCGAGGTGATCGGGTTTCGCTACTCCAATTCGGAGATCGCAGACCGTCACCTAAACCAAGTCCTAAACGCCGTTATTATCTCCACCGCGCAGTTAAACGACCGCCCCATTATGGGGGAGTGGCAAACCATCATGGAAGCCCTGGCCGAAACCGGGCGCAAAGCCTACCGCGATCTCGTCTACGAAAGCGAGGGCTTCCTAGATTACTGGCAACAGACCACGCCCATCAGCGAGTTATCGCGCTTGCAAATTAGCTCACGTCCCGCCAAACGTAGCGCCGGGGGCTTTTCTGCGATGCGAGCGATCCCGTGGGTGTTTAGCTGGATGCAATCACGGGCGATTATCCCCAGTTGGTACGGCGTAGGGACCGCCCTAGCTGGCATCACCGACGACCCCGCCAAGTTAGAAACACTCCAGGCGATGTACGTCGAATGGCTGTTCTTCCGCGCATTGATGAAAAACCTACAGCTAGACCTGGTGAAAGCCGATATGGGCATCGCACAGCATTACGCCGGGCTTGCCGACGCTCCCCTCCGCGATGAGTTCTTTACACGCATCCGGCAGGAACACGAGCTAGCCAGCGCCCAAGTGATCATCATCAGCCAACAAAAACACCTACTAGAAACCGCCAATGTGCTGCTAACCAGCATCGAACGGCGTAACCCCTATATCGACCCGCTAAACTTTATCCAGGTTAAGCTGTTACAAGACCTACGCGAGCTAAATACCAACTCCCGCGAATACGAACGGAAATTGCGTATGGTGCTGGCTACCATTAACGGTATCGCTGCCGGGATGAAAACGACCGGGTAAGCAAAATGCCCTTTATTGCATTTTGGGCTATACTAAGCAAGAACGATTGATCACACACCTACACATTTAAGGAGGCCCTAAAGAATGCCAGAGCAAGATCAAAATAACGAGAAACCCATCATCGACCCCAAAGATGAAGCTAGCGAAAAAGATTTTATGGCGGCGCTTAAAGCCGCACAAGAAGCCGCAAAATCCGCTATAGATGAGGCCACCCCCACCGGCGTGAGCAACTTAATCGCACTCGATAGCCTACAGGGGAATGAGTTTCATGTTGAACTAAACGGGCAAATTGTAATGGGTGTGTTCCGGGTCGATGGCCTAACAAGCTATGTGCTAGCCGATGAGGGCCCCGCCACCCCGCCCATCGTGCTAGCCAAGATGGTCCAACGCGATGCCAGCCTGCCGTTTAACCAGTGGCTCCGCGAAACGGTCGAAAACCAGGGCGCTGCTGCTCGCCCCACCCGCACCCTAGAGATCGTCGCCGTCGATGATGGCGAAGAAACCCGCCGCTGGTCGTTACATGGGGCTTACATTACCCGCATCGAATACAACACGTTCGATACATCCAGCAGCGACCTAATCGAAGAAACCCTCACCATCGCCTATAAGACACTCAAAGAACAATGGACCTGGAGCGATAAGCTGTAGGTGCTGACATGTTCGTTACCCGGGGCTATCGCGTCAAACCGATATAAGCAATCGGTTTGACGTAGGAGGGGGATCATACGGTTTAGTGGGGCACTCGCATTTGTTTGGTTCAGGTCGATTCGCACACAACGATGCTTCAACCTATAATACGTGTAACTACTCTGGTCGAGATAGTGCATTATGAGGTTCCACCCCACCAACCCTGACGCATTTTGAATTTCACATAGAACGTATCCAATTAAAAAGGGGCACGTATGTCGGTTGAGGCAAAGATATTTATATCCTATTCACGGCGCAACCGAGATTTTGCAGAACGGCTGTTTAACGCGCTCAAATCTCGCGGTTACGACCCCTGGGTTGATTTTGACGACATCCCGTTTAGCGTCGATTGGTGGGCGGAGATCAAAGCCGCTATCGACCGCCACGACATCGTTATCAGTGTCATCTCGGACCATTCGCTTATCAGCCGGGTGTGCAACGAAGAGATCACCTATGCCCGCGAACACAACAAGCGCATCATCCCACTGATTGCCGCCGACATTGATATTAAGCATGTGGTTGGCGAACTCTACGAAGCCCCCTACGAAATGGCCGCCCGTGACAATTGGAAATACATCCGCACGCTGAATTGGATTCACTTTTACCGCGAACAAGACGACTTCGAGAAGGGCGTTGATAATATCATCGGCGCTATCGAAACCGACCACAGCCACCTACGCAACCACACACGCATTCTTACCCGTGCTATGGAGTGGAAAGAATACGAACAAGGGCGCGGGTTCCTGTTGCGCGGTGAAGAACTCATCGAGGCCGAAGAGTGGCTAGCACAGGCAGACGGCAAAGAACCAGAACCGCTATCCTTACATCATGAGTATGTAAAACTCAGCCGGGAAGTGCAGACGGAAGAAGAAAAAACGCTCCACGAGATGCGCAGACAGACACGCACGCTACGCCGTGCCTCCGTCGGGATGATTGTTACGGCGGTTGTTGTCATCTCCGGTATTTTATTGGCCCTGTTCAACACCACC
>DAOTUA010000106.1:0-17159 GCA_034437355.1 Anaerolineae bacterium
CGCGCACCAACGGGAGTCCACAGAGGGACTCCCCTACAAGGGCTTATGGTGGACCAATGTCTCGGTATTTGGTTATGCAACTATTTTTTCAATCCACAAAAGCGCCACCCCTCCCCCACTATCGCCGCTTTAGCAGCGGGAGGGAGGGGGTTTTACTACCTTCGGCCATGTTCACCCTGCTCTGACCTGGGTGTGTTGAAGTGAAGTCCTTGGGTTGTAACAAGTATTTTTTGTGAAAATGTTCGATTTTCACAGCTAAAGTTTTGGTCAAAGCTTTTGCAAACGCTTGTGGGGGTTGTGGGGTGAAGCCCCTCAGCAGTTACAAGAAATCTGCTGTTTCACATCGCACGTAGGCTATCGCTGGCTTTCGTCAATGGCGATACGCGGTACGGCTTGCGTGCCGCCGGGGATGTCGATCACAACGCCCTCATAGGGGCGCAACGCCAACGCGGATAGATCGGTTTCGTCGTCCCGGTCTAGCAACGTCGAGAGCATCACCCGGCCCCGCCCAAGGCCCGTTAGGTTGATCTGGCGGGCGTCCCCGGTGAAATTCAAGACGACTACCACTCGTTGATCATTATATTGCCGCGAAAAGGCGATGATACCCGATGGCACCTCCGCAACTGGGTAATATAGCCCGGTGTTGAGCGCACTTAGTCGGTGTCGCAGGTCGATCAGCCGACGGTAGAGCGTCAAGAACGAGGTCGGGTCTTGTTGTTGTGTGGCGGCATTGACCGTTTTGTAGTTAGGGGCAACCGGCAGCCACGGATCAGCGTCCGGTGTGGTGAACCCGGCGTGAGGGCTGGCGTCCCACTGAATGGGGGTGCGGGCGACATCCCGGCTTTGCCCCGGTACATTGATCCCGAACGGGTCGTTTTGCTTCTCCGGTGGAATCTCGCCGTTGATCATGCCGAGTTCTTCGCCCTGGTAGATAAACGGGCTACCCCGCAACGTGAGCAAGAGCATCGCGTATACCCGCGCCTGTTCCCGGACACGGCTTGCAAGGCGCGGCACATCGTGGTTGCCGAACACCCAGTTACCGGCCTGGCCTGGTTCCAACCGCGCCTCAAAGCGGTTGATGTAGCCCATCAGTTGCTCGGCGGTGGCGGTTTTGCCCCATAGCGTCATCTCTAGCGGCTGGAAGTTAAACGGGATCATAAGCTCGTCGTTGTTTTTGCCGAAGTAGCCCATGTACTTTTCGAGTTCGATCTCGTAGGTGAGTTCGCCAATAAAAACGCGGTCGTCGTATTCATCAAATACGGTTCGCATCTCGCGGATCACGTCGTGGACCTCATCCTGGTAGGCGCTGTAGATGTGCAGCACTTGGTCGCGGGGGATGTTCACGGCGGGGTCGTAGTCGGGGTTGGGCGGTTCGTCGCGCAGCAGTTTGTCCTTCATCATGAAGTCGATCACATCCACCCGGAAGCCCGCCACGCCTTTATCCAACCAGAAGCGGATGTTATCCCACATCGCCTCACGGACCTGCGGATTACGCCAATTCAGGTCCGGCTGTTCTTTGAGGAAGCTGTGCAGGTAATATTGTTCGGTGGTTTCATCGTATGCCCAGGCAATATCGCCAAAAAAGGCCTGCCAGTTATTCGGCGGCGATCCGTCCGGCTTGGGGTCGCGCCAGATGTACCAATCGCGTTTGGGGTTATCGCGGCTGCGGCGTGATTCCTGGAACCAGGGGTGCTGGTCCGAGGTGTGATTGGGCACCAGGTCTAGGATAACGCGAATCTGGCGCTGTTGGGCTTGTTGTAACAGGCGGTCGAAGTCGTCCATAGTGCCAAAGTCCGGGTGAATCCCCTGGTAATCGGCCACGTCGTAGCCGCCATCGTGCCAAGGGGACGGGAACATCGGTGATAGCCAGATCGCGTCTACGCCAAGCGATTGCAGATAGCCTAGCTTGGCGATGATGCCCGGTAAATCACCGATGCCGTCACCGTTACTGTCGTTAAAGCTGCGCGGGTAAATCTGATAGACGACTGCGTTTTGCCACCATGCCATGATCGGCCCTCCTTAGTGGGTATCCCTGATGTGAAATAGCATCTTTTTGTAACTGCTCAGGGGCTTCACCCCCGAACCCTCACAAGCGTTTGCCAAAGATTGACCAAACCTTCATCTTGGCTGACAAAATGGACGCTTTTTGTCCACTTTTTCTGGAAAAGTGGTGGGGTGTGGGGTGAAACCTCACAATATCCTAATCTCTACCTGAGTCGTTACAGAAAAACGGTGATTGTAGGGGTTCAGCGTGCTGAACTCAGGGCTAGCGTAGCATCGGACGCCAAGCCGGGAAGCGGTCATCAGCCGGGCCGAGTGTCAGCCGCCTCAGCCCGTACCCCCTGGCCCCCGCCCTAACGGGTGCGAACTGATACAGAGATCGATTCCCGGCCCGGTTATAGCGTTCTGCCACCAGTTGCGTGCCATCCGGGGACCACACCGCCCCGGCAATATCACGCTCAGACTGTGTGAGCGTGCGCACGGCTGACGGGTTGGTTAGCGGGGCCTGGTATATCTGCCAGATGCTAGCGCGTGTTGAGGTAAAGGTGATGGTCGTGCCGTCTGGGGACCACCCCGCCGCCCAGTCGTTGAACGCTGGGTTTTGTGTCAGGTTGATCTGTTGCCCGGTGGCTAAAGCTAGCACGTAAATTTCCATATCGTTATCTCGGTAGGACGTAAACGCTAGCCGGCGGCCATCCGGCGACCAAACCGCGCCCTCATCGCTGCCTGCCGCCCGTGTTTGGCGTTGGATGCGCCCATCTAACAGTGAAAGCGTGTAAATTTCCTGGTTGTTGCCATCTCGGTTAGAATCGAACGCGATGGTTTGCCCATCGGGGGACCAGGTCGGGTGCATCGCTCGGTTGTTATCGGTTGTCAGTTGGCGTCGGGCGGTACCGGGGGTTGGCAGCATGGTGTACAGTTCCCACGCGCCGGTTTGGTTGGATGTGAACACGATAGTTTCACCATCCGGGGACCAAGCCGGGTGCCGTTCGCCATAAGCCGTGCGTGTCAGCGGATACTCGATGCGGTGGCGGACATCCAACAGGTGAATATCGTAATTCTCGCGGGTTTTCCGCGTTTCGTAGGCCAGTTGCGGGCCAGGTGGCAGCAGGTGCCCGGCACACAGCACCAGGATAACCGCCATCTGGCAGCATAACCACACGGTTATGAATTGCCGGATCATAGCATTTTGGGATCACTTTTTAACGTGTGCGCTGCCATTATAGCAGATGACCTGTAACGGTTTGGTTTGCCTATACCCGGAGGTGCATTTCAGATTATTGCAAACTCGTGGGGGTTCGGGAGAAGCCGCTGAGCAGCTATCAATAAACGCCCCTTATCCGGTGATGAGGGGCGTTCGGTATTGCTGGGGCTTGAGTGGGGTTTTAGTCGTAGCTGCGAACGTAGGCTAAAATATCGGCCATTTCCTGGTAGGTGATATTCTGCCCGAAGTTGGCAGGCATCGCGCCGGCTGGGTACCCTTGTACAACAAAAGCCCCCGGAGCCACAATGCTCTCGACAAAGTAGCGTTCCGGCTCGTCGGCATAAGGCCGCCCGCCTTCGCCGTTGATCACGGCTTGCCACTGCATTTCCGTCAATGGTGCGACAACTTCGTTACCGTGGCAACCGGAGCAGGCGTATACCCCGTTATAGATGGCTTGTCCGTTGTTAGGGTCGCCGGTGTAATTGGGGAGTTCTTGCAGGATCAGGTCTACATCCGTGCCGACAGGTTCGCCGCCATCCCCGGCACCTGCCATCTGGACGTTAGCGCCATCAACCGGAATTTTGGCGAACTGCCCAACGGCGTTGAGGTCCTCGATTGTCCAATTGCTGCCCTTATCCCAGTTGAGGATGTAGTTGGTCAGGTCTTGGAGTTGGTCTTGGCGTAGCGGGCCACCTGACACTTGCCCCCAGGCGGCCATCCCGCCCCCACTCGCGGGCCAATAGTTGGCGCTACCGGGCCGCCCGTGAACGAGTGTGGTCAGCACGTAGCTTTCTAAGCTGCCTTCCCATGCGACTTGGGCTAGCCGGGAGTTATCCGGATCGTAGCCGTTGTCGATGGCGGTTTGCATCTGCCCGAGCTTGGCTTCGATGTCCGCTTCGATACCAGCGATTTCGCTTTCGTAAGCCTGGATTTGAGCTTCGGCATCGGTAATTTGCGGCTCCAGTTCTTGCAGGCGGGCCTGGGCATCTGCCAGGGCCTCGCCGTCTAGTTCGCCAGCAGCCACCACGTCGGATAAGTCTTGATGTTCCTGGATCAGGCTATCGGGGCCAGCCATTTGTAGCTGGATCGCCTCGATCTGACGGCGTTCGCTGGTCAGGAAATCGTAGCCGAACATATGCGGGTTATTCAACCCAGGGGCGCGCCCCTGCAACCCGCGCCCATCGGTACCATGACAGGTAGAGCAGTTCTGGTTGAATAGGTAAGCGCCTCGTTCGATTGAACGCCCGGCGTATTGGTCCTGAAAAGTGGTCATCCGTCCAGGCTCGTTAATGCCGACCCAGCCGATGATCACCATGATACCGACAAAGGATGCGATCCCGACCAGGATTCGGTTCTCTAGACTTTCTATTAGTAGTCTGTCTAACTTCATAGAGTCCTCTTATTTCGCAGTTGAAGCCCCTGCCCCGGTAGGCCGGGACAGGAATTCGAGCTGGGTGGGTGGTGGATGGCGTGTTTAACGCTCGTACCACTCACTATTTTCATTCATATAGACGTAGCGCAAGTTGCTATTGCGGGTCACTTCTCCGGTTGATTCGTCCACCATATCCCAGAAGATGACGACATCGGCCCGCATTACATTTTCCTGGTCTGGGCTGATGATGACGGCCCCCCAACTGTTTTCGAGTTCATACTCGTGTAACAGGTGGTCGAGTTCTTCCAGGGCGTGTGCAAGTTGTGGCGAGGTCGAGGGAGTGGGGACAAAGTTAACCACAGCGGAGGGGGCGATACCCTGATAATTGGCAGATAGGATTTCTGTCAATTGTTGAGCGTCGCTTGTTTGGATGATGGAAGTGATGCCATCGTCGTTGACGACTTCTTTTTCGTAACCGGCTAAAATAGCCTGGTTAAAGCCCGTGACGGCGGCTGCCGGGTTGTTGGCATCTACCTGGGCGGTGGTGTAAGCTCCCGGTGTGAGTTGGTCGAACGGTATTGGTCGGAGGGCGCCGGCGTGTTCTTCCGGTATCATTTCGCTCAGAACTTCTATGTCGCCGGATGTGGCTACGCCGACCGTCGGCAGGCCCCAATATGAGAACATCACGAGTGCGGCCAACAGCACATAAGAGACGGACAGCGCAAAGCGACGGTCTGCATAGCGACGGCTGGGGGTGGCGTCTAGGTAGGGCATCACAGCCAGGAACCCAAAGACCAAGCCAGGGAAAACCAGGCCCCAGAACACTTTCGACCCTAATTTAAGTGCGCCCTGAATCCATAGGAAATACCAGGGGGCCATGGTATGTAGGGGGGTGTGTTGTGGGTCGGCATGGCTTTCTAGCGGTGCTTTGAAGAACCAGGTTGCCATCACGACCATAACAAAGGTGGTGACGCCGATCCACATAATCTCATTAGACATCACATCTGGGATGAAGTAGACGCGCTTGTCTAGCGGGACGCGCTTAGCGGTATCCTCACCGATATTTTCTTTTTGTGGGGGGAGGCTGTGCCCGTGGATGATAACTTTGTAGTAGTGAACGCCGGTAAAGATGAAAAGCAACAACGGGACGACAAGCACATGCAGCAGATAGAAACGTAAGAGGCCGTTTGCGCCCATATCCGGCCCGCCGCGCACGAGCAGGTTAAGGGTACGCCCGACGGTATCTTCTGGTGGGGCGGCTTCGATCATAGATGCGCCGATGGTTACAGCCCACAACGCGAGTTGGTCCCAGGGGAGCAGATACCCGCTAAAGCTGAGGAATAGGGTTAGCAATAGCAAGACCACGCCGGTAAACCATGTAAACTGGCGCGGTTTTTTGTAGCTACCGGTGAAGAATGTCCTCAGCATGTGTAGAAAGACGATAATCACCATGAGTTCGGCACCAAGGCGGTGCAGGTCGCGCATGAGCTTGCCTAGCGGGACGTTGCTCAGGATATTAATCATGTTACCGTAGGCGATCTCCGGTGAGGGGGTATACCAGATCATCAGAAATAAGCCGGTGATCGTCTCGAAAACGACAAAATAAGTAGAGAGCCACCCCAGGCGGAAGGTCGGATAGATGCCCGTCATATCCTGGTGAAAGTAACTGGGGCGCATGTGCAACCAGAACGTATCCGCGTGGGGTTGCAGGCGGGGGTTGGGGCGGCGGCTGGGTGCTTCGCCACGCAACGCCTCACGGATGTCTTGGACGTTCATACCAGCGGTTACACGTTCAACGATGTCATCGACACCTTCGTAGACCGCCTTTCGCAGACCCTTTTCCTTGATGTCATCAAGGATAGTTGGGAATGGAAGAATCGATTTAGCCATTTCAGATTTGCTCCATCCTCAGTTGGTTATTGGATTAGATGTGAAACTTATGCCTTCGCAAGTGCGCCGGTCCGTCGGATGCGGTCGCCGGTATTGATAGCGATACTGGCGATGCGACGCCCTTGCAATGGGATGGGGTCTCCTTCGGCGTTCGTTGTGATAACGGTGCCATCCTCGAATGTGATTGTCGTCGAGAAGCGGTCCAGGCTACGCGGGGCCGGTCCTTCTATATATTTCCCACTGCGCTCAAACTTGGAGCCGTGGCACGGGCATTCAAAACGGCTGTTGGCGGGTACCCATGGGGGCAAGCAACCCAAATGGGTGCAAACGCCATATAGGACCACCAATTCTTCGGTTTCCAGGTTGGCAACATGGAAGCGCCCAGACGGGACCGAGACGGGTGTACCGCCCGGTAACGGGACATTCTCTGGTGAGAAGCCAAACACGCCGCCGAAAGTCCCTTCCGCGAAGCGTGGGTAAGCAAACCACAAGACACCTGCACCGACCTGGCCCAGGACCAAGACGACCGAAGCCCCCCAAATGTAATACAGGAATTCGCGACGGCTAGGCGGGCTAACCGTGACTTTCTCCTGTGTATCTGCCTTAGCACCTTTTGATGTGCCGGCGGCTACCGAAGCCATACGTTTTTCCTCCCACAAACAATGTATTGCATCTCTACTTGGTTAGGTTGTCTTTAGTTGATTTGTTAGCATAAATCACTGGTAGCAACGGTGTTACATAGTGATTGATTACAGCCCAACAGCAATTAGTATGTAAAATATATCACAAGCATATAGGTGTGTCAAAGATGCGGTTTGGCTGGGGTGCCTTTCAGATTATTGGCAACTTGGGGGGGTGACCCCGAACCTCGCAATAATGAACACTGTCAAAAAACTGTTTGGCTGTTTGGTTTGTCGGAATATAACCCGTGAGTAGGCCTATTGTAGCTGATGACCAATATCTATGAATGGGCTATAATGGCGGTATGGTGGCAAGGTAGAGGTGAACGATATGGCAAAGATTCTCATTATTGATGACGAGGCGCTCACGCTAGAGATGCTCTCGACTTTCTTGGCGTTAAGCGGTCATGAACCGCTCAGCGCGATTGATAGCCGGCAGGGATGGAGCATCTTAGATTATGAGGAACCGGAAGCTATTCTGCTTGACATCCAACTGCCAGACACCAACGGGTTAGTGATGTGCCGGGAACTCCGGCAAAGGCCAGAAACAGCCAACCTGCCGATTATCATGATCAGCGCCCATGCCCCGCCCATGGTTTCGGAAGCGCAACAAGCGGGGGCCGATGATTACCTGGCAAAACCCATCGACTTAAAAACGTTACAAAGCACACTCGCCCGGAACCTTTAGCTGGTGAGTTGGTTGAGGACCTCCTGAGTGGCGGCTTCGGCGCTGCGCTCGCCGGCGAGTACAGCCAGCAGCGCATTTTGGATGGCGCGTGCCGGGGCGCTACTAGCGGCGCTGGTATGGGGTAAGCTGGCATTAGGCATAACGGACAGGACAAATTCGGTATAGGCTTCGTCGTATTGTTGGTCGAGGGCTGTTCGTTGGGACGGGAGCAAATTCACGGACCGCGCAAACGCGCCCTGCCGTTCGACATCCATCATCCATTCCAGAAAATCGCCGATGAGAGCTTGCCGGGTTGGGTTGGTTGTGGTCATGACCCACATCCAGCCGTCGATGGTGGTGGCGGGTTGCCCGTTGGCGGTGGGTAGCGACCCGACGGTATATGCCTGGCCTTGGGTGGTTAAGTCTAAATAGAACTCTGAGGAAACAAAGGCGCTCCCAAAATTTTCTGACGTGATCAGGGTGCGATAGTCTGCTGGGCGGCTGTAGTTCACCACGTCAGGCGAGATCAGCCCCTTGGCGGCAGCTTCTTCGTAGTATTGAAACAGCCCTAGCAGCACTTGTTCATCTATTTCTAGTGTGCCGCTATCAGCTGCGCGGGGGTTGGCTGCCAGATATTGGGCAAAGAACATGGCGTTTAGGCCGCTAGCGCGTGCCGCCGGGAACAACAGCGGGATTTCTGATTCGGTGTATTGTGAAAAGGTGGGGGCCGATGGCGGGGGTTGATCGGCATGGTAGATCACATGCTGGATGTCTAGCGCATAGGGTAGTGCGTAGAGTGTGCCGTCTACTTGCCCGACACTTAACGCCGACGAGAACAGATCGCCGATGACAGCGGAGGCGACCACGCCTTCCATGGGTTGGATAAGATCAGATTCGACTGCCGCTAAGAGGTCATCGCGACGGATGAGCGTGAGGTCTGGCAGAACACCAGGGGCGACATAACGCGCCGTGCGTAAGGTGGGCATGATACCGCCGACTTCGCGCACTTGTTTTCGTCGGATTTCGATTGTCAGGTCGTCGTTGGTTTCAGCGAAGGCGGTGATCTGCTCGGTGAGCAGGTCGGCAGAGCCTTCCCCACTCGCAGAAACGGTCAGGACATCTGGCAACCATAAGGTCAGGTTTTTGGGTTCTTGTGGTGTCGCTTCTACCGTTGGGACCGGGGTAGCGGTGGCGGCGGTCGCTTCGGTGGGGGTAGGTGTAGCGCCTGGGGTGGGGTTGCCGTCCGGGATGACGCCACAGGCTACCGCCCCGAAAGCCAACCCGGTTATAATAATGAGCTGTTGCGGTTTTATCATGATGTTATCCTGGGTTGCCGTGTGTGTCGTTGTGGGCATTATAGCATGATTGATGGTCTATGTTCTGTTAAACTAGCGTCTATCTAGGGCTTTTGCAAAGTTACATGGCTGAATATTGGGCGCTGTGAAAACTCGACTTTGCAATAGCCCTGAGCGCCTATCCGATGGCCTGGGAGAAATGCGAAGCGATGCGCTTGTTGATGCTGAATAACGAATACCCACCCATCGGTGGTGGGACGGCGACCGCCAATTACTATGTGATTCGGGATATGGCGGCACGCGGGTTTCATGTCGATCTGGTGACATCGACCCCTGCCCGCGATGCGTATGAGGTGGAAGAACTCGGCCCGACAGCGCGAGTCTTTCGGGTGCCGATTCACAATAAGAATCCACATTATCAAACCGAACGCGAGCTACTGACTTATATCTATAACGCTTTTTTTTACATCCGCACGTTATATAAGGGCACCGAACCCAAGTATGACTTATGCCATGCCTGGAGTGGTTTACCCGCCGGGGCGCTAGCTTTGCTGCTAAAGTGGAAGCGGCAACTGCCGTATATCGTGGGGTTGCGGGGCAGCGATGTACCGGGGTATGACGTGCGCTACCGCTGGCTGTACCCGTTGCTGAAACCGCCGCTGTCGATGATATGGGGGGGCGCAAGTGCGGTCACGGCCAACAGTTACGAACTTCGCAACCTAGCCCACGAGTTCCGCCCGCAGGATACCATAGATGTGATTCCTAACGGGGTGGACCTGGGGCGCTTTCAGATCACGCCGATGGTTGATAAGGGGCCCGACGATACATTTAAGGTGTTGTGTGTGGCGCGGTTGGTAGAGCGCAAAGGTATTCATCATCTGATTGAGGCGGTGCCGTTTATCGCCGCCAAACGGCGTAACTTTAAGGTGGTGCTGGTGGGCCGGGGCGATAAAGAACGGGAGTTGCGCGGGATGGTCGCCGATGCGGGGCTGGCGAATTGGGTCGATTTCCGGGGGGATGTGCTGCATTACGATGTCCCGGCGGTTTATAACGAGGCGGATATGTTTATCCTACCGTCGTTAAACGAAGGGATGTCGAATGCGGTCTTAGAAGCGATGGCAAGCGGGTTGCCGATTGTCACTACGTATACCGGGGGGACTGCGGAGATGTTACGCGGCAACGGGATCATCATTCCCAAATATTCACCGGATGCTATCGCCAAGGCGATCTTAGAACTGTGGGATAATTTCACACTGCGACAAACAATGGGGGCGCGTAGTCGCTCGATTGCAGAAACGCTCACATGGGGGCGGGTGGCGGATGATTATATTAATCTGTACCAGCGCACGCTGGCCTCGCTGGGGCGCGTCGGTTTGGTACGATAGCCTAACCTTGGTGGGCGGATACCCGCCGATGGCGGGCTTACCAGGACGACAGCAACTTCGAGCCCGCATCGGTA
The DNA here is from genome assembly GCA_034437355.1 of Anaerolineae bacterium. Lineage (GTDB taxonomy): Bacteria > Chloroflexota > Anaerolineae > Aggregatilineales > Phototrophicaceae > DAOTTY01. Next base: position 10,569 of record DAOTUA010000106.1, read on the forward strand.
TTAGAGATACCGCCGCGCCGATCTTCGGCGGCCAATTCGGTGATCTCGCGGATGTCTGAAAACTGGTGGGTGCGTGTGGAAACCGACCCTAACGATAGCGACATCAACGGGGTTTGCTTCTCGCCGCCGTCCGATGTGGGGGCTAGGATGTATTCGCGCTCACGGTCGATGAACGAGTAATGTTGTTTGACCTCTTCGTTAAAGCGTTTCGCCAAGTTTTGTTTGAGCTTGTCGCCGTCTTGGGCATGGGTGATCAGCACAAAGTTATCGCGCCCTGGGTGGCCTACGTAGTCATTGGATGTGCCCATAGCATCGATCACCTCGCCGATGAGCAACGCCATGAACCGCACGACCTCATCGCCCGCCACAAAGCCGTAAACCTCGGTGAACGGGTCGAAGGTGTTGATCTTCATGTCGATGTAGGTCCAGTCTTGTTCCTCGTGCATCAGGTTACGCAGGTGTTCTTCGATCAGTCGCCCGGTGGGGAGATTAGAACGGGGGTCGATCTGATTCTGACGTTCGGCGGCGGCGATGGCATTTTGCACACGCAATTTAAGTTCTTCGATGTCGAATGGCTTGGTGATGTAATCATCCGCGCCAAGTTCTAGCCCGGCGATTTTGTCGCTGCGTTCATCGCGCTGGGTCAGGAAGATGATCGGGATATGGCTGGTGCGGGTGGTGGTGCGCAGTTCGCGGCACACGTCGTACCCGTTCATATCCGGGAGCATAATATCTAGCACGATCAGTTTAGGAAGCTGTTGGCGGGTGGCTGTGAGTGCTTCCGCGCCACGCGGTGCGACCTGCACCTCATAGCCCTGCCCGGTGAAGTAAATGCGCAGCATGTTGGAGATGTCGAAGTCGTCTTCTACGACGAGAATGCGTCCCTTGCTCACGGTATGGCCTCACTTGGTTGTTGTCACTAGCTAATGGGGTGCGCTTCGCACGCCGTTAAATCGTGTTTAACTGTTACTCTATCATACTAGGATTACGTTGAGAAAGCTATGAAACCTTCGATTCTGTTACAGGAATTGTACGTCTTAGCCGGGTACAAGCCGATCAGGTGATAACCGGGGACCATGTTTTGCGGGTAATAGCGGCCCGTTCACGCACGGCGGCGATGGTTTCGGCGCTAACGGCTTGTTCAAAACTACGGAACCCGCCTAGCCGGAACCCATGATGAGCGGCGATGTGGCTGATCTCGTTGGCCTGGGTAACGGCGATGTCTTTGCCGATGGTGTAATCTTCGTAACGCCGTTCGAGGGCGAGTGCCATGGTTTCGGCCATGCACGCATAGGCCATCTTGGGTGGGAAGCCAAAGTTAAAGTGAAAATCGACCGGGCCGGGCACTTCGACCATACCGCCCTCGATGACCAGCACGTCATCGCGTTGGCGGGCTACCCGCCGCGAGACATCACGCGGGCGGGCGACATCGCAGACGACGGCCCCCGGTTTCAGGTGGTCTGGCTCGATGATGGCGGTTAGCGCGTTGGTGACGGTCAGTACCAGGTCGGCATCGTAGATCATGTTAATGTCGGTCCCGGCGCTGACGTGTGCGTGCTTGCCTTCACATAATTCTCGGACGTGCTGCGTGGCGTCGTCGCGCCGCCCGATGAGGCGTAGGTGGGCACATTCGGCGGCGATGATCTGGGCACACGTCTTGCCGATAGCACCCGTCGCCCCGACAACGGCGACGGTTGCCTGGGCGATATCAATGTCCATATGGCGGGCGGCCTCGCGTACGGCTTCGACCGCCATCACGACGGTATAACTATCGCCGGTTGTGACCGGAATATCTAGCCGATCCGCAATCGTGCGACCAGCATCCCCCACAATGGAGGTATACGCGCCCAGGCCCAAAATCTTTGCGCCTAGTTTTTGGGCTTTTTCGCCGGTGGCGACGATTTTGTCGTAGACTTCTTCGACTGGCAGCGACATCATAGTGGGCGGGGTATAGGGGACGGCTAACAACCATCCGTGCAACTCGCGCCCGGTAGCAACGGATCGAATCCCGGTCACTTCGGAGATGTACAGGGGCGGGAAGTAGCGCGAGAAGAAGTTAATCTGCCGCTCGCTTAGCAGGCTTGCGAGTAAGGGAAATTTCTTCTTGGCATGTGCTTTAATGCGGATGGGGTGAATAATGAACGCGAATGTATCTTCTACCATTCGTCCCAGCTTTCCTCTAACGTATCAATCAGTTCTTCGCCAGGACGCGGGTACATCCGGCGGTGGGCATCGGCCCCACCCTTCACATAGTGATGATCGCTTTCCTCGAACGTGACGCTGCGGCTGACGACCCGGCGCTGTGGCGAGGCAAACATGATGGTATCCGATTCGACCATCCGCCCAGGGAAGACGATCAAGCCGGACCCTAAGCGGCAGTTATGCCCGACTGCCCCGCCAAGTACGGTCTGCCCGGTGTCCTCGATACCCAGGTCTTTGTTGACGGCCCCAATTGGGCGCGGGACGGTGCGCACGACCCGCCCGCGTTCGTCGTATTCGACGTTGCCGATCAGGTTAAAGTCGGTAAAGGTGTTACCGGCCCCGATAAAGCTATTACGCCCGACAACGCACATCTGCAAGCAGCTATTTTGTGCAACGATGGTGCTATCCATGAGGGCGGTCAGGTAGGTTGCTGCCCGGAACGGCAAGAAGCAATTATTGCCGATGGTACTGAGCGACACGACACAGCCGGTATCAATGCTGACGTTATCGCCAATGGTGGCGTTGTCGATGATGACACCAGGGCCGATATTGCAGTTATCCCCGATAACGGCTGGGCCGGTGATGATGGCGGATGGGTGGATTGTCGTATTGCGCCCAATCTGAACGACTTCCGACGTGCTGAGAATTTGTTTTTGTTCGATGATGGCCTGCCACAGTAGCCGCAACGATAACAAATTATGTTTTTCGATGGCCTCATCTAAGCGGCTGGCGCGGGTTAGCACCCCGAAGATGATGGTTGCCACGTAGACATGGAACCAGGTTTCGATAAATAGCACTGCCCGCGCCGGGAGGTAGTGCGTCAGGTCGCCCTCATTAGATGCCATAAAATCCGGCACGGTATAGAAGCCCTTTTCCTTAGCATCACTGGGGATGACAATCGTTGTGATATCTGGGGTAAAGCCACGCGGCAGATACCACAGGTCGAGCGTATAGATTGGTGTTTCGTCGGCGGTGTAGCTGGCTTCGACGTTGTGGGCCAGCCGGAAGGTGTAAGTTTGGTAGCATTTGTCATCGGCAGGGACGGCGGCCCGGCACGCCCGCCCGGTTTTCTCGGCTTCGGTGATGAAGTAATCGAGAAATTCTTCATCGAACCATAGGCTATCGCGGTAGGCGATGGCGGGTTCGCGGATTAAAAAGACTTGCATCCGGTCATTGAGGGTTGGGGCGAGTTCTAGGGTATAGCCTTTACGCTCGAAGTAGCTTTTCATAAGGGATTCGTGGTAGAAGTTGAGCGTGGTTGTGCCGATGGTGAGTTCGGCGGCACGTTGGTTAAAGGGGGGGACGGGAGTATGATCTTCGAGTATGTAACGTTTCATGGTGGCACTCATGACGGTGACTCCCGTTATAAACTTGTGAATTGATTATATACGACAACCGGGTCGTTGCTCCCAATAGCGCGTTACCCGTTATTTAAGAAATCGACAACTGAGGTATGGAACCGGTTCGGGTCATCTAGCATGATGAAGTGCCCGGCGTTATCGTACCAATCGATCCGGCTGTGTGGGACATGGCGTTGTAATATTTTGGCCTGGGTGGGGTTGACGACAATATCTTTGCGCCCATACATGCCCATTGTTGGCATCTGGAGCGATTCAATATCAGTGCGCAGGTCGGTATCGCGCAGGGTGCCGATACTCTCGAAGAAGGATTGGGCGGTTACCTTGGTTAAATCCTCAGAGACCATGCGCGACATAGCCCGCCCGTCGTTTGCCATAAAGTACGCATACCCCCGGATGAATAACCGAACCAGGTTGGGGAAGGTCCAGATAATGCTGGCAAAGCCCTGGTTGCCAGAGGCTTTCAGTAGTAGGTTGAGTGACGACCCCTGAATCGGAGAGCCGATTACAATCACCTTGACGACCCGTGAGGGGAACTGTACCGCCGAACTGAGCGACACGGTGCCGCCCATCGAGTGACCGATCAGCGGTGCTTTGACGATACCGAGCCGGTCCATAAACTGATTGACGAGCAACACGAAGTTATCGACCGAGAAGTTATCGGCTTTATCGCCAGATTCCCCGAACCCGAAAAAATCCAGCGCGTAAGTACGGAACTCGCGGCCTAGAATCTCGATAGACTGCCGCCATAATGCCCAGGACCCTAACCAGCCATGTAATAGAAGAACAGGGCGTCCACGCCCATAAGATTCGTAGTGGACAATCCCCTGTTCGGTAACAAGTGTAGCCACAGTGATCTAACCTCACTATGCGATGACAGCACCCGCGCCTGTTGCCGGGGGCAACGGCACAAGTGGTTATCGTGACGAATAATCGTTGCTGGCTAGCTTTCCATCTCTTCAAGAATCGAGTAGAGAAGCTCTAGCAAGACTTCCTTTACCTTTTCTTTATCGGTCGCCACACACGGAAGCAACTTGGTATCTTCCTCGATGCGTAGCGCGATTCGCAAGTCCTCTGCATCCCAGGCTTCGGGGTGGTCTTGCTTGTTGGCAGCGACAACATAGGGCGTTGGCGCGTAGGCGCGGAAGGTTTCTAGGATGCTTTTGGCCTCACGGAACGTTTCCGGCTTGGAGCTATCGACCATGACGACGAAACCCAGCATACCTTCTGCCAGAATCTCCCACATAAAGTCGAAGCGGCGTTGGCCTGGTGTCCCGAACAGGAATAACACCAAGTCTTCATCGACCGTGATACGACCAAAGTCCATCGCGACGGTGGTATTGTCTTTCACACGAGATTCGGCAGTTTCTTCTGAGATGCCTTTTTCCGTTGATACAACGTCGATTTCACTAATGGAGCGTATAAACTCCGTTTTACCAGAACTAAAGGGTCCGGTGATAACCATTTTAACAGTTTGCATTCACGCACCTGCTCTTCCAGTTATTATGCCCGAGTAAATAATGATGCTACAACGACTTGATCTTGTCGATCAACTTATTGACGACGCTTTCTTGCACTTGTGGTTTGCGTGCTTGGCGGCGGCGTGGGGGTGCCCCACTCGCTGGCATCGGCACGCTGCCATCTGCTGGTTTCATAATTTGAACCAGGCCAGCCATGATCAAGCCATAGACAACACGCCGGATTTCCATATCCGACATATTGGTGGCTTTAGCAATTTGCTTGATGCTGTTTTTGGGGTTCACAAACGAAACCACGCGCCATTCTTCGACGCTGAGGTGAATGCCCTTAAACTTCTCTTTGGGGTTTTCCGGGAATTTCAACGCCACGTTGAGATCGGGAATCTCTTGGATTAAGTTCTCATGTTCTTTGATCTGGCGGGTGGCCTGGATGATCACATTTTCCAGATCAATCGGAACGAGAATTCGTTCCCCGTTTGGCATCACGTCATCTTCAAAACGAAAGGGGCCTTGCTTCCAGGTCAGCATATTATAGACCACATCCAGGGTATGCTGCTGGATACTGGTAACGATATCCTGCTGTGTAACGTAGTTGGCGTTAATCAGCAGCAAGGCGATCGCCTTATCGCTGCTAGATTTCGCTCGTTCACGGATCACCTTGGCCTGATTATTCGACAACTTTCCAGCCTTATTCAGGACGGTAATCAGATCACCTTCCTGGGCATCCATTTCGGCGTAAATCAACTTCCCCGCCTTAAAGCCGATCTTGCAGCGCTCTTCGCCAGCGGTTTGTTTGGTTTTACCCATGGCGTCTTTCTCACCTGCCACCTCGACAGCTTCGTAGATCGTCAACATGCCAGATTTTTTCGCCAAGTTCACCAGATTTAGCACCTGGGTTGCACTGATGTCACGTAGGTTTGCCTGAAGTGGCATCGAAATACCCCTACTCTTAAATCTCAGTTAAGTCGATTATTGATTTCATGTCTCTGATTATAGCCATCCACTGGAATCAAGTCAACTAAAGCGCATATATGCATATATGGGCAGGGCAATCGCCTTAAAATTTTCTGGTGTCATTTATTGGGATTGCATCCCAAACCCTGCCAAGATTTTGAAAAAGCTTGACCAAAACTTTACATTTTTGGCGCAAAGCGCCAAAAAGCGCCGATCAAGGATTGCTAAATCCTTGTGGGGGTGTGGGGGCTTTGCCCCCACTATACTTTTTAACAATACAAAATGCTTTTTTTACGTCAATTCAGATTTGAAGCGATTGCCCTGGGGATGTAGGGCGCGAAAGTTTGTGGTAGGATGACGGTCGTCAGTCGCGGGACTGCAATCCCCACTGACCCTCCAATCTAGCAGAATCAGAGCTTATGACCCAGTATATCGACATTCGACGTACACATAAATACCAACTCTACCAGAACAAGCGCAACAAGCATCTTGTGAATGCTGTTGATATTGCTGGCATCATTTGGAATCATTCGTTAGCGTTGAGTAAGCGATACTACAAGCTCACTGGGAAAGCGATTAACTTCAATGCACTGAAGAAA
>DAOTUA010000107.1:0-3719 GCA_034437355.1 Anaerolineae bacterium
GTGGCAACGTAGGCCACGCTAACGGCAACGACATAAACACCGGTTGGCCCGGCTCCCAGGTGCGGGTCGGGGGGGTGGTATCGTATTGGCGCACCAGCACGCCAGCGGCATTGAGCGCAAAGGCGCTCAGGCTGTAATCGGTTGTGAGTTCGGTTTGCGGCATCCAGATCAGGTTTACGCCGTCCGGGTGGGTTTCGGCACGATACAGGGCTAGCCCGTTTTCATACGCCACCAGCGGATCGGCGGGTAGACGGTCGTAGCGGTGCATGTTTAGCTCGTTGCCGATGTGATCAATTGTGATGGTGCCGGTACGCTGGAAATCGGCATTTTGCAAGACCTCAAAAATTTCGGTAGCGGGGGACCAATGGGCTAACCAGACGGTATCGTATTGATTGAGCGTCGCAGCGAGTAGCGGGCCGTCGTCGGGTGGGTCGAGCCGCAAACGGGGCAGGTTAAGCACCGCGCCGAATGGTGGCTGAACGTGATCAAGATAGTATTGTAACGGATAGCCGCCATTCCCAACTTCCATCAGCGCGGCATGATCGGCGGTGCCCGTCGCGGCTGCGCCCAGTTGATCCCAGGGTGGCTTAGGTCGGAAGTAATCAACGGTTGTCAGCATATACCCCACGACCCCGACCAACACCAGCACCCGCGCCCGCTGGTCTAGCGTGCCGATGCCCAAAGCGACCAGCACCGCCGCCGCCGGGGTGATCAGCGAGAGATTGCGCGGCATTAGTAACGGGAACTGCGTATTGGCAGCGAATGTCCCGGCGACCGGCACCAGCAGCCACAGGCCGAACAGCATCAGGCGTGGGGCGTCGGCGCGGTACATGCCGCCCCCGGCGATGATCAATGCCAGTAGTAGCACCCACACCGCCCCAAAATACATGCGCGTTAAGTCCATGAGTGTTTGCCAGGACGACGGCGGCGCGTTGAGCATTTCGTAAGCCGGTGGGGTCGCCGCCTGCTGTAGCGTCACACCGACGAACCAGGGCGCAAACAACACACCCGCCGCCGCCAATGCCCCCAACGCCGCCACACGCACCCGCCCGCGCAACATAAGCAGCGCGTGGAGGCCCTGCACCAGTGGCACCCATCCACCCAGGTATTGCGTATACATCATAGCGGTATTTGCCAGCACCCACGGGATCGCTCGCCCTACCGACGGCGAACGCCACCAACGCAGATAAAACCACATGCTCAGGCCAGCCAGCAAGGTTCGTTGAGCGTACATGCGTGTTTCTTGTGCCAGGAAAATGTCGGCATCCCACAGCGTCAGCAACAGCGCCGCCACGACCGCCACCCCATCCCCGCCCAGCCGCCGCCCCAGCCGATACACCACCGCCACCGAGATCAGCGCGGTATACCCAGAGAATAAGCGTAAGGCCAGCACGCTATCCCCCATAACCTGCGTCCACAGCCGCAGCAACACAAAGTAAAGCGGCGGGTGCGTGTCCATGCGGATTTCGGTAAACATCGCCGCCCAAGATTGTTCCGCACGGGCGATCACGTTATACGTGAAGCCCTCATCCAGCCATAACGACTGATCGGTTGTGCCCAAGATACGCAGTCCGGCCGCCAGCAGCAAGACCGCCAATATACCCCACCAGGCGCGGTTACTGGTCATCATCCGGGTAGCCGACGAACGCCACATCGTTATTATCCTGGACCCCGTGCGGCTTCTCGCCTTCTTCCAGGTAGGCAAACCCCATATCTATCATCATGGGCGGCAGTACCAGCGCATCCATAATTTCCAGGTGGCGCTCGGTGGCAGATAACGCGGCGCGATTCAGCGCGGCTTCGATGCGCTTGATCTCGGCTTGCGCGTCGTAAATCTCCGCCAGTAGGCCTGGCTTCCCATTGACCGGGGGTTTATGTGTGTACGACATAAACGTATCGATCATTTGTCCATCTAAGTACAACACGTACATAAACAGATCGTCATCTGCCACCATCGCTACCAGTGCCGGGACCATCAGCGAAACCGATAGCGCCGCGCCGCGTGCCAGCAGTGGTTCCAGCGGTTTTTCCAGGTGGGCGTTTTCGGTCAGCGTGTTCTCGTAGAGGACAGTCACTTCATCAATGGTAGGCGAAATGTAGGCGACGACCGCGTTTTCTTCGCACCAGTCGATAACCTCCGCTTGTGTGACGCCGTACAGGGTGATATTGGTGTAATTCGTACTCATGCGCCTGTATCGCTTTCGTCGTTCGGCTGGACATGCAGCAGATCGTCTGGGCTAAAAATGGGTGGGGTATCGCCCCCGGTGACGCGCTGGTAGTTGTAGCCGGCGATCATCTGTGGCACTTCCAACGCTTCGATCACCTTCTCTAGCCGGGCGGATGCGGTTTCGGTGGTCGGGTCGAGTTGACGATTGAGCGCGTTGCGTACCACTTTAATCTGCCGTTTGGGGGCGTCAAATAAATTGACCAGGATTTGCGGATCGCCGCCGTCGGGCGGGATACCGTCCCGAACGCCGTAACTGTCGATAGCCTCGCCGTCCGTGTAAAGCGTATAGATTAACGCGGCGTTGGCATCTACGATGATCAACCACGCGCTACACCCCAGTTCGTAACTGATCTCAGAAGCCAATGTAACGAGTGCGTCTAGGGGTTCGTCGTCGGCGGCATGATCCGCGAGCGTGTTCTCGTAGATCACAGTGATGTCGTCTACCTGCGGCGAGACGGCAGCGGTGTAATCATTATCCGCTAGCCATGTGGCGGCCTCATCCGGCTCGACATCCAACAGCGTGATATTGGTATAGGTGTGGGTCATGGTGTGGGGCACTCCTCCAAGTGTCGATGCTTCGCTATCCTACCGGAGCTGGGGGCATGTCGTCTAGCGTCGGGCCGGCCCCGCCTAGCAATAACACGCCACTTGTTATGCCACACACCAACCTGCTAAGATACACAATCCTTTGTTCGGGTTTTACCCCACAATATCCTAATCTATACCTGAATCGTTACGATTTTTGGCATATTAAGGGGTGAAGCGGGATAATCTCCCTTCTGCGATTAGGGGTTCAGCACGCTGAACCCAGGGCATAGCACGCTATGCCCCTACGTTTTGAATCGTTGTGGTCTTTAACGAGATCGAAATTTCAAACGTCAACAGCGCCCAGCAAACAAGCTGACATTTGAACACAAACAAAAGGCCCCCATGACATATCGTATTTCCTGGCACACCCCAAATCACATTCTCTATATCGAGATCATCGGCAGAATCGCCGTAGCGGAATTTGAGCAACTCCATCAGGAAACCTTCGCCTATGTTGCCGCTTCTCCGCATAAAGTTCATGCGATAGCAGACATTAGTCAGTTTGAAACGTACCCGAATAACTTACGGCTTCTTAGCGCTGCCGCCCATAAGGATCAAGACGATAACCAGGGTATGACCGTACTTGTGACGCCATATATGCCCAGGTTGCTGTACTTTTTTGTGAGCGTCATTCTGCAAAAGTTGCAGCTAGAATATCGCCTCTGCCAGACTGTTGAAGAGGCGCTAGAGATTCTGCGCCGGTCCGACCCGCAATTAGCGCCGATAATCGTTTCGTCGGGGCAAGAACCGAAAACAGAATAAGACCCACCGCTTTAGCGGCGATAGTGGGGGAGGGGTGGCGCTTTTGTGGATTGAAAAAATAGTTGCATAACCAAATACCGAGACATTGGTCCACCATAAGCCCTTGTAGGGGAGTCCCTCTGTGGACTCCCGTTGGTGCGCG
>DAOTUA010000108.1:0-7177 GCA_034437355.1 Anaerolineae bacterium
TACAGAAGTACATCATCCGAGATTTTCATCCCCTCATTTTTTTCTACTTTATGGGGTTCATATCGTTTTTATTCGCAGTGATATTTTTCGTCCGGGTGCTTTTTGTACTTGTAACAGCCGGTTACGTCCCAGATATTTCGCTGTTGATACTCATTTTTACTTTTACTTCTGCCCTACAGTTAACGCTATTCGCTATGTTTTTCGATATGGACTACAACCGAGACTTAAAAGGCCTTTAGTCATACGCATAATTGATCATCGCCTTTAAAGTATCTGAACAGATGGCAATAATCCATGCGGTCCACGCCATCGTGTACTTACATCCTTTCTTGGTGGCTAGCGCCTCGCGGTTGAAGTCGTCAATGGCATTACCAAACGATAGGCTCGCCGTTCTTTCACCTCATAGCCGTCCATAACCTGGTATATCCGCTTCACGTCGGGGCCTCCGTCACGCTGTACCTTGCCTTCCAGTGGGCAAAAACGTTAGCGGACGCATACTGCCCGTTCACTCACAAAGGGCCAAGGGAGCCGCACTTTGTTTGCGAGGTGTGAGCGCAGCACGCACACGGCCCCATGACATCTGGCATCTTTTCATCATTACATCGCATATCGCAACTCAAAAACAACAGAAAAGTTGTATACTATAAGTATTAAGAGAAAGAGTAACCACATGGGAAAATACACTCAACCTAAATTTTCGGAATCGACCCCGCCGCAAACAATACTGCGCTGGGCTGTAGATACCTATCAAGATAACCTGGTGGTGGTTACCAGTTTTCAAAATACAGGGTTGGTCACGCTGCACATGCTCCGTGAAATTGCCCCAGAGCTACCCGTTATCACGTTGGATACCGGGAAGCTGTTCCCCGAAACTATCGCGTTTATCAATGAGATAGAAATAAATTGGCACCTGAACTTACACCGAGCGCGGCCTCAGCCGTATATTACTGTCGATGAACATACGCCGGATACCTGCTGCCGATTGCGCAAAGTCGAACCGCTACGGGTAGCCCTGGGGCCTTACGCCGCCTGGTTGACAGGTGTTCGCCGCGATCAAGCCGCAACCCGTGCCCACACGCCTTTTGTCGGCACCGATAACGCCGGTCGCGTCAAGATTGCGCCGTTTACCGCCTGGACTTCGGCGATGATCGCGGCGTATATCGCGGCGCATCGCATCCCAACAAACCCGCTATATCAGCAGGGCTATACTAGCATCGGGTGTGCGCCGTGTACGCGCCCGGTACGCCCCGACGAACACCCCCGCGCCGGGCGGTGGGATGGTACCGCCAAAACCGAATGCGGTATCCACCAACCGACTCCCCCAGCCTAACCGTCTCGGCCCAAAATGGCAGACCAAGCCAGGGAGTAAGTACAAAACAGCAGACAAGCAATAGACTGCATTCACTTATTGTGATGAATGTCACAATAGATTCACACCTTTTACGACCTTCTGATCGAGTATACTAAAGGTAAGAATAATTACGTCACAATTGATTAGGGGAAGCACAATGCAAGCAAAGGCTGAGGACCATCACACCCCGCTTTCAAACGCGCCGTGTGAGCAGATTCTTTCCGAATGGTGTGAAACAGCATCCGATGCCATCATTGTGTGCAACAATCGTGGGGTCGTGCAGTTTGCCAATCACCATACAGAACAGATTTTTGGGATAGTTGCCGATCAACTTATAGGCCAGCCTGTCGAGTCGTTTATTCCCGCACTGGGGCCGGATGGATACCCACTAAAAAGGCCCCCGTTCGAGTTGATGTCGCACATGGTCACGGGGCAACATAAAACCGGGCCGAACATTCCGTTAGAGATTAGCTTGACCTCGTTTAAGCGAGAAACAGCCCCGATGCAACTCATTTTAATCCGGCGTGTCGAACGGGCGGAAACCAACACACCGCACGACAACCCGCTAGAAAAGTTATCCCCACGGGAGTACCAGATCGTTGAATTGGTCGTGACGGGCTACACCAGCCGCGAAATTGCCGAGCAATTGACCATCAGTATTAAAACAGTCGAGCGCCACCGGGCAAATATCATGTACAAACTGGAGATCAATAACGTGGTGCAGCTTGTGCGGCTCGCCATGAAAAACGGTATCCGGTAACGGGCCACCGGACAACAGCACGCTATTGAGACGGGTCCCAGTGATATTCCATTTCTTTAAGCGTCACGCGGACAACATCGGCCCCGGCCACCTGGTTCACGACGTGCAAAGCCATATCGATCCCCGCCGAGATGCCGCCAGATGTAACGATTTTGCCGTTATCCGTATAACGCCGATCCTCATAGACCGTTGCAGCGGGAGCCAATTCGCGCAGGGTATCTAACGCGCCGTGATGTGTCGTCGCGTCTAAGCCATCCAACAACCCGGCCTTGCCCAGCAACAACGCGCCGGTACACACCGACAATAACCGTTCGACCTGCCCGGCCTGGTGCGCTATCCAGTCGATCACATCCGCCTGATGAACCAATGGACGAGTACCTAACCCACCCGGAATCAACAGAATATCCGGCAGGGGCATGTGCGCGAAAGTGTAGTGTGGGGTGATTGTCAGGCCGCCACGCGCTTTTACCGGGCCGGGGGCCTGTGCGACTGTGTACACGTCAAACGGGCGTGGATCGTTGCATTCGGCAGCAACGTTAAAAACTTCAAACGGCCCAGCGAAGTCTAACACTTCTACATCATCAAAAATGAAGATGGCAACATTTTTCATGCGATATTCCTTACGCCTAATGTGAAATAGCAGTTTTTTCTTAACTTTATGCTTTTCTCTTCTTTCTTTCCAGAAAGAAAGAAGCAAAGAAAGCGATGAAGGAGCTATTTCCAATCAAAATGGATGCTTTTTGTCCACTTTTTCTGGAAAAAGTGGTGGGGTGTAGAGTGAAACACCACCAAACCTTACGCATTTTGAATTTCACACAGAACATTTCTTATGATTTAACTTCAACTGATCACACAATACGCTTAGAATATAGAACTGTGAATAGTCAGCTTATATTAGGATGATATGCCCCCGTGAACACGACCCGGTTTTGTGTGAACTTACTGTTACTCCCCCTGTTGCTGAGACTGCCCGTGCTAGTGACCCCGGCGCAAGATACCACCCCGCTAGCCCTAACCCCCGCCAATGTGAGCGAGATGATCGAAGTCTACACGCTAGAACGCCACCGCGCCCCGTTAACCTCATTGGTGTTTACGGAGGAATACGCGCTGAATTCCACGGGGATGGATAATTGGTGGAATGTTTGGGACCTGCGTAACGGGCGCTTATCCGCACCGCAGCGGAATGTGTTTGGCAATGCGATCTATGATTTCGCCATAGAAGTAGACGACGAAGAAGAAGTCATTAGTGCGCTTGCAGTCCGGCGGCGCGGGCAGGATAACGTGGTTATCTCTACGACCAATAACCAGCTCACGATCTTAACGGCGGCAGGGAACGTCAATGACGTACAACTGATGCAGGATATGTCCGCAGTGGTAATAGCCGATACTAGCGGCGAGGTCACATTATGGCGGGTGATGGACGGCAAGCAGATCGCACAGTGGCTTTTCGATCAGATGCCGTTAGCCGTATACATCGACAACGCAACCGAACAGCTATTCATGGCAACGGCAGGCGGGTTGTACAGCGCCGACATGCAGCCAGGAGCCACCGCTACCGAACACTATCCAACCGATGTCCCCATCACGGCGGCAATCTTCCGGCAGACACCAGACGGTTTGCGGGCCGCCATCACCACCGAAGATGGCACGATCACGCTAACCGATGCCAGCAATGGTCGCGTGATCAACACCTGGGAACAACCAGCAACGGCGCTTAGCATTTCCGCTAGTGGTGGCCTGCTCGCCGCCACCCACGAGGAAACCGTCACCGTGTACGACACAACCCAAGACAACCCGCTGGCCCGGCTCACACCGTCGCAGACGGTTTTTACACAGGTCATATTTAGCCCGGAGGACGTCTGGCTGGTTGCTGGCGGCGAATCCGGGCGGGTGCATGTGTTCGGATTACCCGCCGCTGGCGCTAACTAGGGTGTGTAACCCGTCATGACAACCCCGGACGTTAAATCCGCTGTGAGTTGTTCAAGCTGCGCCTGGACCTCATCCGGCAATACATCAGAAAAATCGTGATAGGGGGCCAGCCCAACCGGGCCAAGATAGTTACCGGATGGGGGGTTCCCTTCGATAACCTGGACAATAACTTCATCCAGGGCCGCCGGGATAGCCTTAACCGCGCTGCTAACCAGGCACGAGCGAGCCTGCGCGACCGTCTGCCACTGGTCGGTATCTACCCCGATACAGTAAAGCGGGTCCTCAGCCTGATCGACCTGATTTGCAACCTGGACCAACGCCCCGCGCCCGGTATCACCTGCGGCAGTGAAGATCACATCGGCCCCGGCATCCAGTTGGGCCGCGGCAGTCTCTCGGCCCCATTCGATGTCCGAAAAGCCTACATCCACACCAGCCGGATGAAATTCTTCGAGGACCTCAACGTTTTCGTTGGCAGCCTGGACACCGCTACGATACCCGGCAGCAAAAGCGCGGACCGGTTCGACGACTTCCGGGCCGTAGATGCCGCCGACCCTATCGGTTTCGGTTAACGTCCCTGCCAGGTAGCCCGCAAGGTAACCGGCCTGGTCGTTAGGGAAAATGATCCCGGTCAAGTTGGGGCGCTCATCCGCCTGAAATTGATCGATCCCGACAAAGTGAATATCCGGGTTTTGATCGGCTGCCGAGGCAGTGAGATCGGTTAATTCAAAGCCGACCGTCACAACAATGTCATGCTCGCCAGTGGCCAACAGTTGGTCGAGTAGCTCTTGCTCCCTGCTGCTATCGTCCACCGCCAGATATTCAAATGATGCCCCCAACCGCCGCGACACGCCGGATACCCCCGCCAGGGATAATTCGTTGAAACCGCCATCTTCGATCCCGCCGACCCCGACCAACAAGCCAATGCTGACCGTATCATCATCTGTTACGGGGGCAGGGGTAGCAGTCGGGTTACCCGGTTGCGACCCGCAGGCCGTCAATAGCAGTAAACTCATCACAAATGTCAGTGCGTGGTGCCAAGTCGTCATTGTATATTGTCCCCGATATTGTGGATACGTTGTTTGAAGTATAACAGCTTACACAATACCGATGCGTTAAATCATCTCACAAAAAAGCAAGCGATTTTTAGGCAGATGTGCTAAAAGGCGACGCGCCGGATTCGATGTAATCCAGGCTTTGATGCCGGAAATACGTATTGTACAACTCAGCATAATGCCCGTTAGCCGCGAGTAACTCGTCGTGGGTGCCCTGTTCGATGATCTCGCCGTGATCCAACACAATAATGCGATCTGCCCGGCGGATAGTGCTTAGCCGATGGGCGATCACAATGGCGGTACGCTGTTCTAAAACGGCCTCTAACCCCTCTTGGATCAACGCTTCGGTTAACGGATCGATACTAGCGGTAGCCTCATCCAGGATCAAAATCTGCGGGTTTTCCAGCAAGACCCGCGCAATCGAAATCAACTGACGCTGACCGATGCTCAAATTACTACCACGCTCCCCGACCTGGGTTTGCAGGCCGTCCGGCAGGCTGCGCAGCCAGTCCCCCCCGCCGATTTGTTGCGCGATAGCACGCACTTGAGCATCGGTAGCGGCATCTTGACTTTGCTCATACTCGGCCTGTGCGGTGGTGGCTGTGAGATAATCCATGCGCCCATAACGGATATTATCCATCACGGTTCCATCGAACAGAAACGGCGTTTGTGTGACGATCCCAAGTGCAGCACGATAGGCCCGTAAATCCAGATCGCGGATGTGTACCCCGTCGATGCGAATCTGGCCACCCTGATATTCGTAGAAACGCGCTACCAGCTTGGCGATGCTGCTTTTGCCGCTGCCAGTATGACCAACCAGCGCCATCGTTTCGCCGGCAGGGATCGTCAGCGAGAAGTTTTGCAGCACGGGTTGACCGGGCGTATAGGCAAAGTCAACCGCTTCAAAGCGGATTTCACCGTGTACGGTGGTCGGGGCGATGTTCGCGCCGGACTGTACGACTCGCGGTTCGTCGTCTAAGAGTGCGAAAACACGCTCCCCGGCGGCCATACCCAACTGAAATTGGCTCCAGAAAGAGGCGATACTGGTCAACGGGAACCAGAAGCGTTCGATACCCATGATGAACAAGTACCACTCCCCCGCGCTGAGTTCGCTGCCGGGGGCCTGGGCCACCCGCACCCCGACATAAACCAGAATCCCGGTCCCAATCGCCGCCAACGTGATCAAGATCGGAAAGATGCTGCCGAACGTGAACCCGGTACGCAAGTTGACACGATAGGCGCGGTCGTTCACGTCCATAAACTCATCGTAGATCGTTTTTTCCTTACGAAACGCCTTGGCGACAGCGATCCCGCCGATGGTTTCCTGGATGTGGGCGCTCACGTTTGCCAGCATCCGCCGGGAAGCCGTGACAGTCTGGCGGGCGATGCGCCGGAAGGCCAGGGCGGTAAACACGATCAAGGGGGCCATCGCCAGGGTGAGCAACGTCAATTGGACGTTCACGTAAAACAGATAGATCACCAGAAACACGATCAACAACAATTGGCTGATCAGGTTCGCGCTCAGGTTGACGGTTTCGCTGAAGGCGGCGGTATCGCTGGTAACACGGCTGACGATCTTACCGGTGGGGTACTGATCGAAGAACGACATATCGCGGCGGGTCACCGCGTCGAAAGCATCCTCACGCATGTTAAGGACGACCTCGCCAATCGCACGGGTCGCCATCCACTGACGGACGCCGTTGAAGACCCATGAGAGGCTCGCCAGCAGTGTCAGCGTGATCGTGATCCCGATCAGGTTAAACGAGTCGGGTTCGGCCTGGAGTGTGTCTAGCGCACGGGATACAAACACGGGCACCGCCGTATCTAGCACGGCGGTTAACAAGATCGCCAGCGCCGCTAGCCCCATCCGCCAAGCCTGCGGGCGGAAGTACCCGATGATACGCCGAACCAGTTCTGTATCGGAATATTGGCGGTCGTAACCTTCCGCCTCCAACCCGTCCATAATAAAGCCCATAGATAAGCCTCCTGGCGGGGCCGTGTATCATCACTGGCCCCCATGTCGAAAGGTTTAACTCCCTGATAGGGTCGGGACACCCTGCATGGCGTCGAGCGCATCCATCAGAT